>JBEDHJ010000023.1:0-12550 GCA_041174205.1 Cyanobacteriota bacterium
TGCGCCAGCTCGCCACCTTTGATCCACAGCAGGATGGCTGGGTGTTGGAGCCTGGGCTGCATCGCCTGGTGGTGGCCCGCCACAGCGATGACCCCGGCCTGGCAGCAGAGCTCAGCCTGGAGGGCGGCTGGTTGGAGCGCTGAGGCGCGCGGGTGTGCGGGCCAGGAGCAAGCGCAACCGCAAGCGGTTGTAGCGCTGCAGCAGCAGACACGGCAGGTTGAACACGGTGGCAAACAGCAGGTTGATCAGCACACCACCGGCCGGAAGCCAGAGCAGGGTGAGCAGCCACAGGGGCCAGAGCAGCCCATGCACCCATTCGGCGCGGCGTGTTTCGGCCACCAACCGCTGCAAGGCGGCGGGGTCGCGGCGGGCCAGGCTGGCCTTGCGGATGCCACCGGGCAGGGCATGACCGGCATCGGGAATCCAACGCTTCCAGCTGCGAATGCCCAGGCGCTGCTCATAGATCGCCAGCCAGCGGATGGCTCGCTCCGGCGGGTCGTTGCTCAGAGGGCTGCTTAACCAGGCGAGCGGCAGCTGATTAGCCAGCGCCCCCACCAACAACGCTCCCAGCAGCCAAAGGCAGGCCGAACTCAAAGCCGCCATCAACGGGTGCTCACCGTGCGGCCTTTCCAGCGCACCGAGCCGCGCTCGAGATTGACGATGGCCAGCACAAACACCCCCAGAAAAAACACCACAGGAATCGGAAAGATCAGGGGGCTCCAGCGAAAGCGCCCCACCCGCTGCGTGATCACCAGCAGCTGCAGGGCATAGGCCGCGTACACCGCCGCGTGCAGGCGCACATCGGCCGGACCCACCAGCGGCCAACCCAACAGGGAGGCGGGCAAACACCAGGCGGCCCAGAACAAGCCCGAGAGCCAGAGCACCACCGCCAGCATCCAGGGCCAGCGCACTTCCCCGGCTGCGGTGGCGAAGTTTTTATCGAAGCCCACCACCAGATCCCCCAGACCGCCGGGATACATGCGGTAGGCGATCAGGCCGTCGCCGATGAAGGCGCTCACGGCCAATCCCGCCTGCTCGTAGCGATGGGCCAAAAACCAGTCCTCCACCACCTTGCCGGCCACCGCGGCATGGCCCCCGCTGCAGCGGTAGTGCTCGCGGCTGGTGGCCATGGCCGGCCCGAAGGCCACACCGCAGCGCACCCCCAGGGGCACCGCCATCAGGCCCACCAGGTTGAACAACAACGACAGCTGCTCATACAACCGTTCCGTGCGGTGGAACGGCTGCACCGACACCAAGCCGCCGAGGGCTTGCTGCTGCGCCACCAGGCTGTTCAGGAAGTCCGGAGCCGGTTCGGTATCGGCATCGAGAAACACGAGCACCTCCCCAGAGCTGGCTTGCACCCCGTTGTGCAGGGCCCAGGTTTTGCCGCACCAGCCCGGCGGCAAGGGGGGTGGCTGGATCAATAGCAAGGGCAGATCGCGGCCGGCGGCGCAGGCCACGGCGGCGGTGCGATCCGTGGAGTGGTCGTTGATCACGATCACCTCCAGCGGTTGCAGGCTTTGCACCTGCAAGGCCCGCAGCAAGGTGCCAAGCGTTGCTTCCTCATTGCGGGCCGGAATCAACACCGAAACCGTTGGGCTGTGCTCGAAACGGGCGAGGGGTAGGCGACACAAATGCCACGCCAACCACCACCCCAGCAACCAACGCAACCCCACAGAAAGGCCAAGCCCATCCACCGCTGCGTCAGCCCGCTGATGTCAGTCCTTATGCAACCAACAAGCAGCAGCGTTGGAGTGCATCAATCGCGCAGCAGTTCAGCCACCAGTGGCGCCAACGCGGCTGGATCGCGCAGCAGCTGAGGGTGGGTGGGAACAGGCAGCACCCGCTGGGTGCCCACAGGCAAGGCAGCGTTCCAAGCCGGCACCACCGCCAGATCAATGGACGAATAAAAGCTGTGGCATTCCACCTGCCGAAGCGCTTCCACATTGCTGTTCAGCTGCCGCAACAAGGCGCTGCCGCATTTGAGATCCGCCAGCCCAGGAAACAGCCGGCTCGACCAGGGCTGAGCCGTCCAGGTGCCCTGCTGTGGACTGCCCAGGCTGATGAAGCGGCGCGTGCGGCTCTCACCGCCCAGCAGCTGAATCCAGGTGCGAGCGATCACCCCGCCCATGGAAAAGCCCAGCACATCCACCAAGCCTGAACCGGGAGCCCATCGTTCAATCTGGCGATCGAGCAGGCGAGCCGCCTCTTGCACTGGAGTGCGCCCCAATCGCAACGGCAGCGCTGGGCTGAACAGCACCGGGCGACGTCCGGCGAGCTGTCGCTTCAGCCGCAGGAACACGGACGGCGTATCCAGCAATCCATGCACCAGAACCAGAGGAGGATGAATGAGGAGCAGCCATCGAAACCCTGGTCTTATTCAAAACAGAGTTGCGAGCAGCCATTCGCCCGCTGCAGTGCGGTTCACCGCCGTGATCAGGACGGATTAAACAACTGGCGAATCTGAACACTTTTCTCGGGACACAGCATTGGGCTGTAGTAGCGAACCGCCGCTGTTTCCACCTGCTCAGGCGTGATGCCCCTGAAATCAATGGCAGCCTGTTCGTATTGCTCAGCCAGCTGCTGTTCAAGCTGCTCACTCCCCACACCCTCTCCCACCGCACGACACAGCAACTGGGCATAAAGGCGAGCGGCGCAGCCGGTGTGGCCAAAACGGGCCACGCAGCTCTGCAGCTCAGGATCAACGGGCTGCGGCAAGGAGGGCAATGGCGGCAAGCCGGGCAACTGGGCTTGAACCGGAGCCATCAGACCAGACAACAGGGCCAGACACCACCCCCATCGCATCCCTGCGACGGTCACCGAAACTGCTCCGGCTGGCAGCTGCTGAATCGTTCCACCTCAGGGCTGTTCAGCCGGGGCGGCTCTGCAGACAGGAGCAGCTCGGCATGGATCTGCCGCAAGGCGGAAGCAGCAGCCGTGAGCGCATCCACCGCTGCCTGTTCACGGGCCGTGTGTTCAGCCTCCCAGCGATCACGCCTGACGGCTTCACGCTGCTGCCAGGCATCCACGGCCTGCTCGTAGAGATCCTGCTCCGTCTGCTGGTCATCCATGGTGAGCCGGCGCTGCTCCTCCGGATCGAGGGGCTTCGGCGGAGCGCTGGGCGTGTATGGCGTTTGGCGAATCGATGCCAGCTGCTGCTCAGCAACCTCAAAGCGCTTGAGCAAGGCGGGCAGCTGCGGCCGATGGCGCTCACACAGCTTGAGCAACCGCTGCTGTTCAGCCAGCCTTTCTCGCTCCTGAGGTGAGGGAACGTTCGAGCGGCAACTCGCCAAAAGCACCACAGCCAGTAGGGGCAGCAGCCTGAAACGGCGGATCACACGAACCCTTGGGCTGCAAACACTCTGGCAGGGGAAGCGCTCTGCTGCCGGGTTGACCCCAAATGGGGGTATCGACTGCAAGCAGGGCGCTCGTAGCTGTATCAAGCCGAGCAGCCCCGATCCTTGGAGAACATCGAAGCCCACCTGGCCAAGCTGAAGTCGGAGCTCGATCAGGCCCGCCAGAGCGGCGACAACGCCAAGATCAACCACCTCGAAGGCGAGCTCAAGGATCTGGAGACCTACCAGCAGCACCACCCCGGCGAGCAGAAGGATCCCTCACCACTTGAGGTGTACTGCGACCTGAACCCCCAAGCCCCCGAGTGCCTCGTCTACGACGACTGAACCATGAGCCAGGACGCCAGCATCACCATCGGTGAGCTTGAAGCCAACTATCAGCTTTATTGCAAAGCGCTGAAAATGTTGATCGCTGAAAAGCGCACGCTCAACAAAATTCAGCGCACTGTGTGTTGGGGGCGACTCGAAACACTGCACCATTGCCTGCCGCGGCACTACAAATCGCCGCAATATCTCTACGCACAGCTCACGCGAGACGGCCAAAAGGTTGCGACCTGAGCCGGTGCGGACCTGCGGAACGCGATGATGGCGACAGCTCCGGGCTAAGCCATGGACTTCACGCCTTACCTCGAGAGCCTCAGCAGTGGCAACCTCGATGAAGTGCTGCTGTCTGTGGCAGTTCAGGGAAAAGTGGCCCTGGCGTTGAAGGGTCGTTTTTTCCTGCGCTGCCTGTGCGAAAGCTTCAGTGAACCTGCCCGCATCGGCTGCGCCGTCACCGACGAGGTGAGTTGCCTCAATTACCTGAAGCAAGAAACCTACGAACTGCTGATCTGCACCGACTTTCTGGAAAACGGCAATGGCTTTGAGTTGGCGCGAAAAGCGCGCCAACTGCAACCGCAACTGAAAGTGGTAGTGCTCGCCTTAGGGGATGCAATCCCTGTGGAATACGCCGAAGCCAGCTGGCTGGAGGCCGTGGTGGCCGAAGCGGATTTCATCGAAGACCAGAAACCGCTGGAGGCCGCGGTGATGGCGGTGATGGGCCATCACTCCTACCGCAGCCCTTCCTTGCGATCAGGCCAGCTGCCGTATCTGAGCTGCCCCAGGCTCACACCCCGTGAATATGAGGTGTTGGATCTGCTCGCCAGTGGCCTCACCGACCGGGAAATCGCTGAGCAATTGGTGGTGAGCGAAGAAACAGCACGCACCTACACCAAACGCCTGCTCAAGACCTTGGAGGTGAACAACCGCGTGCAGGCCGTGCTCAAAGGCATGCGCTGCGGCATGGTTCAGATCTGAAACGGAAACCGAAGGCAAGCCCGCGCAACGCACCCATACTGCGAGGGCGAGATGTGCACCAACCAGCCCATGGTTCATCGTCTGTCGGCTCTCATCCCCCTGGCAGCCGTGGGGGTCGCCCTGAGCGTCCCCACCAACCTGACCCCCGTGAAGGCCGCACCCAGCAGCTGCCCCACACCGATGCAGGGGCGCTATGCGGTGATGGGCATGGGCGTGCAGAGCGGCAAGACCAGCAACACACCCACGGCCCATGTGCTCGAGGAGCGATGGCTCGCGGGCGGCAAGCTCCAGGGCACGCTGGTGGAGCGCGTGGGCCGCAGCGAACGCCAGGCCAGCTACAGCGGCCAGGCGCGCATGAGCAGTGCCTGTGTGCTGGAACTGGAGCGAACGCTGCCCTGGGGACGGGAACGCAGCGAAGTGGTGCTCGATGGCAAAGGCAGGCCGCTCTACAGCATCAACCGCAGTGCCGGCACGGTGATCACCAGCCGCTGGTTGCCCATGGCACCGGGCAGCTGCCAGGCCGCTGATCTCAATGGGCTGGTGCTGAGCAGCCAGGTGGGGCTGAGCTGGCGCAACGGAGGCTGGAGCCCGAATGCGGTGCTGCAACGCGAACACTGGAGCAACGGCAGCGTGAAAGGACTGGCCCTCGCCAGCTACAGCGGCATGGGCGAAACCGCCGGCTACAGCGGCCAGCTGAAGCTGGATCCTTCCAGCTGCTGGGGCAGCTTGAGCGAGCGTGATGCCCTCGGGGTCAACTACAACTACCGAGCGCTGCTGGTGAAAGGTCGCTCCGGCGCTCGGGGCTACCTCTACCTGCAAAGCGATCTCGACGACCTCACCGCCGGCTGGCTGGTGCGCGACTAAACCACCTGGCCAATCAGGGCTGCCTGGCTGAAGCCAGCGGCCCGGATCGCCTCAAGGGCCGCCTGAGCGGAGGCTTCAGGCAACGCTGCCAGCAGCGGCCCGCAGGTCTGCGGATCAATCCAGAGCTGTTGCTCCGCCGCCGTGGCCGGCCGGTTCAGACCAATCGGACCTGAGGCATCCAGCAACGCCAGAGCCCGGGCATTGGCCGGCGCCAGGCTGCTGGCCTGGCCTTCGCTGAGCAGAGCCAAGGCCCCTGGCAGCGCTGGGATGGCATCGGGCTGGAGCTGCAGCCGCTGGCCGGGCCCGAGCATTTCGCCCAGGTGCCCCAGCAGGCCAAAGCCCGTCACGTCGGTGCAGGCCTGGCAACCATGGGCCGCCAGCAGCTCCACCAGGGGCGCCTGGCTCTGTTGCATCACGGCTAACGCGGCATCGATCCAGGCAGGCCTGACGGCTCCCGCCATCGCCGCGGCAAACAGCACGCCCGTGCCGATCGGCCGCGTGAGCAGCAACAGCTGGCCGCTGGCCAAGGGCCCTTTGGGCCAGTGGCGCTGCGGCAGCACCTCACCATTGACAGCCAGGCTGAGCGCCAACCCTGCCCCATCACGGCCTTCCAGGGTGTGCCCACCAAGAAGGGTTGCCCCCAGGGGATCGAGCACCGACCGCACCCCCGCCAGGGTGTGCAGCAACAACTCCTCCTGCAGATCAGGCGCCGCTTCAGGCAGGGTGACCACGGCTTGCACACTGCGCACCTGGGCGCCGCACGCCCAGAGATCGCTGCAGGCGTGCAGGGCGGTGAGCCGCCCGTTGAGCCAGGGGTCGGCCAGCAGAGCAGGAAAGCCATCCACGCTCTGGAGCAGCAAGGCACCGCTGCGGTTCAGATCCACCAAGGCAGCGTCTTCTGCAGGGGGTGTGGTGCCAGTTGGCGAGAGCCGGCCCAGAGCCGCGGCCAGAGGGGCAGCCGGCAGCTTGGCCGCGCAACCACGGCAGGCCATCGGCGCCGCGGCGGCATGCATTGCTGCAGCCGGCGCAAACCCCTCCATGAAGCGCCGATCGATCCGATCCTTCCAGCGCCAGAGCCAGCGCGATGGTCCCCAGTGCCAAGGCCCGTAGAAGGCCAAGGCCCGCGGAGCAGCAGCGTCACGCCAGCCGCCATCTCCCAACAGCTGCAGCGCCCAGCGCTGGGGGCGCCAACGGCGCAGCGGCCTCGGCGATGGCGCCAAGCAGCGCTGCAGGTTCTCGGCCAACAGCGGTGCCGCCCGCACGGCCCAGACCCCCGCTGGCGGTCGCGGATCCGCGGCGATCACCGCGCAATCACCGCTGGCCAACACACGCTCGGCGCCCTGCACCGCCAGGGTGGCGTCCACCAAAACACGCCCCGTGGCCGGCTCCACTGGCAACCCACTGGCGGCCAGCCAGGGCGGCGCCTGGCTGCCGGTACACGCCAGATCAGCGGCAGCGTGATCCTCCACCTGGCGCCGGATGGCAATGCCCGCTTCAGCCAGCAGACGCTCAGCCGCCTGATTGCCGGCCACTGAACCCAGATGGAGCTGATCGCCGCGCAGCAGCAGCTCTGGCTCCAACCCGCGGGCCCGTAGGGCCAGGGCCACCTCCACCGCCGCGGCCCCGCCGCCGCGGATGCGCAGCCGCCGGTCGTGCGACTGCAGGCGCCGCTCCAGCCAAGCCAGAAATGGCTCGAGGGGCTTCACCAGCTGCACGCCAGTGCCGGCACCAGCGGGCCAGCGCGTTTGGCAGCCCACGTTGATGCTGAGGGTGTGAAAGCGCAGCGGCGGGCGGTCCTGCAGCAGCAGCTCGCGGCGAACCGGATCCACCCCGGTGATCTCCGCCTGCACAAACCCCACCTCCGCCCGACGGCAGAGATCGCGCAGGTTGATGGAGCAGGAATCCTGCCCATAAAGCCCCGCCAACAGGCCAGGCACCATCCCCGAATACAGAGCTGTGCTGGCCCGATTCACCAGCAACACCGCCACATCTGCGGGGCGGCTGGTGGGCCGCATGATCCAGCGCCGCAGCAACAGCGCATGGGTGTGGCCTCCACCGGCCAACACCAGCAAGGCGCGCGCCGGCTGATGCAGCGCGGCAGCCTTCAAGGATCAGTCCACGTTCAGCTGACCGTCTTCATCCCAGCTGAGCAGGGATGGCAGACCATCGCGTCCATGGGACGAACCCACCCGTGCCACCCGCGATGGGCCATTCACCAGGGGGATCAAGCGGCTGAGCTGCTCGGTGATCCGCTCGCTGGCGGGATGCACAGATTGGGGGATCTGTTCGCTCATCCCATCACTCTAGAGAGATGGCGACACGGCCCCTTGACTGCCGGTCTGACCAGTTTCCAGCTCCAATCCCACGCGGCTGAGATTCCAGCGATGGATGGCCGTGGCCTCAGCGGAACGGGCGGCCTGCAGATTGCGCTGGGCGATCAGCAATTCGGTGATCGGCGCCACGCCAGCCCGGTAGCGCAACAGGGCATCCCGCACGGCTTCCGCGCCTGCTGCCGCAGCTGCGGCAGCGGCCCGCATCTGGGGCCCAGACGCTTGGTGGTTGGCATAAAAGGTTTCCACCTGCTGGGTGATCGTCTGGCGCGCCAGCTCAATCGCCACCTCCCCCTGCTCCGCTCGGCGGCGGGCCAGCGCCACCGCTTCACGGGTCAGCCCACCATCAAACAGGGGTTGGCGCAGCGCGATCACGGCACCCCAGTCGTAGAAGCTGCCGGAGGCACTGCCGCTGCTGCTGAGGCTCGGCAAATCGGGGCCCTGACGACCATTCACACCCACGCGCGGGGTGGTGTTGAGCACCGGCAGATTCAACCAATCTGCGTTGATGCCGCCCCCGAGCAACACGCCCACCTGGGGCAGTGCCCCGGCCTGAGCCACCTGCACCCGGGCCTGCTCGGCTCGGCGCTGCTGCTCCAGCGCTTCAAGGGCCGGGCGATCCGCCATGGCCTGCTCCAGGCTGGCGCTCAGGCTGAAGGGCCAGGCCGGTAGCGGCCGCAGCGGCTCCGAGAGGCTCACCGGTTGATCAGCCGGCAGGTTGAGATTGCGGGCCAGGGCACTGAGGGCGATCTCCCGTTGGCTGCGGGCTTCGGCGAGGCCCTGGCGATCGGTTTCCACCAGCGCTTCAGCCTGAAGCGTGTCGATCCGAGCAGCCAGGCCCTCACGCCGGATTGCCCGGGCATCGCCGAGCAAGCGGGTGGACACCTGCAAGGCGCTCTCCCACACCGGGATCAAGGCTTCGGCGAGCTGGGCGTTGAGGTAGGCACTCTGGATGGCGAAGCGCGTGCGCCGTTGCTGCTCGCTCTGCTCCGCCTGGGCGGCCTGCACGCCAGCGCGAGCGGCCTGCTGCACCGGGCCACGACCAAAGTCGATCAGCGGCATCGTGAGGGCCAGGCCCACATTCACAAACGTGTTCTGCACCACGGCATAACCGTCGCCGCCCAGATCGAAATTGAGATCGCCGATAGCGGGAAGGTTGGAGATGAAGCCCACATCGGTGCCCACCTGGGCGTAGGTGCCAAGCCCCACCAGATCGAGTTTGGGCAGAAAACGGGCCCGGGCCAGGCCCTGCAGAGCCCGACTTTGATCAAGCGCCAGGTTGCTGTTGCGCAGGGCCAGGGATCGCTCCATCCCCAACTCGATCGCCTGCTGCAAAGTCAAGTTGAGCGGGAGCTGCGCCCTTGGTTGACTCGGAGACGCCGCCGCAGGCTGCTTGGCTTGAGAAGCGGGGTTGATGGATTGCGCAGCAACGGGCGCCGTGCTGTGCACCAGCAACGGCAAACAAAACAAGAAGCGGCGCAAGCGGCGGCGCAAGCCTTTTGGCTGCAAATGCCCGGTACCGTAACCGCAGATTGCAGCAACAACGGCGGCGAGATGCGATGGCGGTGCTGAGCGAACGCATCCCCCAGCTGATGCCCATGGCCGCCGTCAGCGCTGCCTGCGCGATCTGGGCGCTAGCCCCAACCGTGCCTGTGAAGGTGGAAGGCAGCGCGGTGCTTTTGCCGCCCGACAGCCGCGTTGGTGTCTATGCCCGATCCGGGGGCCAGGTGCAGGCGTTGTTTCGCCGCATTGGCGAGCCGGTGCAGCAAGGCGATCGATTGATGAGCATCAATCGGATCGATCAACGAGCGGCTGGCGGCGGCGCCATCGGACCGGCCAGTAACGCCCTGATGGACCAAATCAAGGCTGTTGATCAACAGAAGCAAACGATTGTTTCGCGCATCGGCACCCTCCGCACCGCCAATCAGCCGGTTGGGCTGCAGCTCAAAGCGCTGGAGAACCTGCGCCGCGATGAGGTGATCCCCCGCTACAGCCCCCTGTGGGTTGGAGCCCAAGATCTCTATCTGCGCAATGAAAGTCAGATCAAAGAACTGCAGGCCCAACTGGCCCAGCTGGATGCCACCCGGGCCGAACTGATCGCCCAGCGCGAAAGCCAGTCGGTGTTGGCTCCGCGCAGCGGGATGTTGCTGAGCTTGAGCGTGGACCCGGGGCAGGCTGTGGTTCCAGGCCAACGGTTGGCATCCGTTGGCCTAGGCCCCGAAGCTCCAAGAGGCGATGGCGAGCGCACGGCGATTGCGTTGTTCAGCGATGCGGATGTGGCCCGCCTCAAACCCGGCATGGCGATCCAGCTGGATTTGCAATTGCAGACGCGAGAGCGCTACGGCGGCAGCTCCCAGCGCTATGGCCTGGTGGAGGGGCGCATCGCCAGCATCTCGCCAGCGAGCGCGGATCTGGCCGAAGTGTCTCGTGCCGTTGGTGACGCCGACCTCGCCACGAGCCTGATCGCCCGTAGCCGGCAGGCGGCCTTCGGGGAAGGCGGTGATCCCTTCGCCACGCTCCCCGATCAAGCCACTGCACCCGTACGACTCGTAACGGTCAGCCTCGAGCGGGCTGCCACCCCGTCTGGTCTGCGCTGGAGCGGTAGCAACGGCCCCAACCTCAGCCTCGAGAATGGAACGCCCGCCAAAAGTGAAGTGGTGGTGGAACGGCGCCGGCCCGTGAGCTTTCTGCTGCCCTTCCTGCGCTGGCTGGGAGGCACCGAACGATGAACCACACCCTGAAGCGCTGGCTTCAACCTTGGCGCCAACCGGCACCCTGGCTCGCCTTGCTTCTGCTGGCGATCACCGCCGCCAGTCAGCCGCCGCGGCTGTGGTTTTGGCTGGCGCTGCTGTTGATCGTGTTGCTGGTGGGATGGATTCAGGCGCTCAAGCGTCCGCCCGCCAATGACAGCTGAAGCAGGGCAGACCGGGCTGAGTCTGGATCTGAGGGCAGCACTGGTGATCGGCCTGGCCACGGCCATTGCGGATGCAACCTGCAAGGGCGTGGGCCTCAGCGGCGATTCAGTGGCCTATGGCGCCGTGATTGCCGCCTTGGTGGTGCGGCCCGACTTCAGCCGTTGGCCCCTCAAGATCTATCCAGTGCTGGTGATCCTGTTTGGCGTGTGCCTGGCCATCGGCGTGAGCTTGGGGCTTGGGCTCTCCAACGTGCCCGAGTTGTTCTCCTTCGGGCTGGTGGCGGCGCTGATGCAATGGATCACCTTGTTGCTGCCCAGCCAGTTGAAGTTGCTGAGCGGAGTGGTCGCCGTTGCGGGGGTGTTGCCCCTGCTGGGCACCCCCAGCTGGGAGGGATGGCGGGACCAGATGCTCGCCGTCACCATCGGCCTGGCCATCGGCACGTTGGTGCAGCTGGTGTTCACGCCAGAGTCCGCCTCTCGACCTTCCGAGTCCGAAGCAGACCCGCCCAAAGCCGAAGCCAAACCCCTGAAGGATCCACCCCTTGCGGAGCGGGTGGCAGCGGGGCTTCGCACACCCTTTTTCTGGCGCAAGCTTGTGTTCGCCAGCCTCGCCTACACCATTGGCGTCGGCCTGGGAGCCGTCACCCCGAAATACCTCTACTTCGGAGTGGTGTTATTGCTCAACGACAGCATTGGCGACACCCTGGCCCGTGTCCGCGATCGCATGGTGGGCGTCAGCCTCGGCATCTTGATGCCCCTGCTGGTGTTCAACACCGTGGGGATCAATGAGGTAGCGGTCGGCCTGGTGATGGGAGGCACCGCAGCCCTAATGACAGGCCTGAACCGTCAGAGCTATCTGCGAACAGCGCTGATCTCAAGCGGTGTGGCCTTCATCGGTTATGGCCCGCTGGTGGCCTGGTACATCCCCAACCGCTGGATCGACTACCTGATGGGCTGCGGACTGGCCCTGGCTGTTGGGCTGCTGCTCTTCCCCAATTCGGCCTTGCGCCGCTTCAATCAGCTCACCGCTGGCGCCAGCAATCCGAGTGTGGCGGGCGAGCTGAAACGGTTGCTTCCAGCCGCCACGGAGGAGGCCCGCTGGCTGGGCCTACCCAAACCACAACTCCCCGCCTGGTCCAACCCATGACACCACGCCAGCGCACCCTGCTTCTCGGTGCCGTGGGGCTTCTCGTGCCCCTGAGTGGCCAGGCCAAGGCTGCAACAACGATGGCGGGCTGCACCAGTCCAAGTGTTGCCCTGCAACTGCTGATCTGCAGCGCCATGTTGGTGATCGCCTGTGTGGTGCAACTGGTGCTGACCACCCTGATTGCGGAATGGAGCCACCACCCGAGCTTGATGAACTGGTGCGCAGCGAAGGCATCTCGCCGAGCCCTTGCGGTGTTGGTCGGAACCAAGCTGGTGGTGCTAGCGCTCTTGAGTTACATCCTGATGTGGGCGCTGCTGTTTGCGGGTCTTGGTTTGCTGCCAGACCTGGAAACGAGTTTTTATTTCAGTGGCATCACCTTCACCAGCGTTGGCTACGGCGATGTGATGTTGCCCACCTGCTGGCGCCTCCTCAGCGTGGGGCTGGCGGTGAATGGGTTGCTGATGGCTGGATGGAGCACCGCATTACTCGTTTACATGGTGCAGCGTTCCATGGAGCTGCGGGTGAAGCAGCGCAACAGCCCCTAAGCAGTCTTCACAGTCCACCCCGTTGGGTGACGTCGATCGAGATCCATCACCTGATTGCGGCCCTGATCTTTGGCCACATACAGCGCGGCATCCGCCGCCTG
>JBEDHJ010000024.1:0-8645 GCA_041174205.1 Cyanobacteriota bacterium
GGCGCCCTTGGCGGCGACACCAATCGGCCACTTGCGGGTAGGCCCACTCGAACAGCAGTTGGCGGTAGGCCTCCTCCCCGCCCGGAACGCCTTCTCCCTGGGTGGGCACCAGCCCAGCCCGCTCCCGCTGGCGCAGCGCTTCAAACAGCAAGGTGGCGGCGGCCACGCTCACGTTGAGGCTCTGCACCATGCCGGTCATCGGGATGAACAGTGGCTGATCCACCATGGCCAGTGCTTCATCGCTCATGCCCCACTTCTCCGCGCCCATCAGGAAGCAGCTGGGGCCGGTGAAGTCGCAATCGCGGTAGTCACGGGCATCCACGCTCAGGTGGGTGCCGTAGATGCGGAAGCCCTTCTCCTTTAGGCCGCTCAGGCAGGTTTCGATGCTGGGGTGGGGATGCAGCGGCACCCATTTCTGGCTGCCTTTGGCCGTTTTGTTGAAGGTGCGGGGCCGCCCGGGCAGGCTCACCACATGGGCTTCCAGCACGCCCACCGCGTCGCAGGTGCGCAGGATTGCCGAGAGGTTGTGGGGCTTGTCCACTGCTTCCAGCACCACGGTGAGATCGCCCATGCGGCGGTTGAGCACGGCCTGGAGGCGCTCGAAGCGGCGGGGCAGCAGGGGCATCGGTGCTGGCGGGCTTGCCTCCATCGTCCTGGATCGCCGGATCGGCCGCCCAAGCCCGATAGCGTCGAGGCGTGGATCCCAGCTTTGACAAGCATGTCTGGCAGGTGGTGGCCCAGATCCCCCCGGGTCGGCTCGCCACCTATGGCCAGATCGCTGAGTTGATCGGCGCCTACGGCTGCGCCCGCCAGGTGGGTTGGGCGCTGCGGCGGCTCGCCTTGCCTTCAGAGGTGCCGTGGCATCGCGTGGTGAATGCCCAGGGGCGCATCAGCATGAGCCTCAGCCGCGAGGGTTCCGACTGGATCCAGCGGGAGCTGCTGATCGCCGAGGGCATTGCGGTAGACGAACAGGGTCGACTGCCGCTGAGCCGTTATCGCTGGCTCCCTCCGGGCACGGTCGAGGATCCCAAATAGCCCCAGCGCTTGAAGGTGCTCTGCAGGGTTGGATCGTTGCGAAACGCTTGGAAATAGATCGCTTCAGGGGCGAGATCGGCGCCGTTGGGCCAAGTGATGGTTCCCAACTCTGGGTCGAGTTCCAGTCGTTGAAATTGCTCGGCTGATCGCAATGGGGTGTGCAATGGACCCTGCAGGAGATCGCGAAGATCAACATGCCCACTCCGCCCATCGCTAAAGGCGACGTTGATCTGGGTTCCGCCTAGGTACTCAACGGCGTTCAGCTTCAACGACGGTGTCATTCCAGCGGCGCGATGGGGTGAAGCGGTTCTTGGGCGAGGCAACGCTTCCAATCTTCCTGCAATTCCTGAAGATGCAGGCTTCTCCATTCAAGGACTAGTCGCAGGGCCCGCAGCGGGAACTCCCCATGCACCTTCCCTGAATCGATCTCCACCAGCACCTCTGCATCGCCATAACGTGCATGGAAATGGGCGGGCTGGTGGTCGGCGTAGAACATCACGATGGTGATGCCCAGAAAACGGCTCACGATCGGCATGGCTCAAGAGGGGCTGCTCCACAGAAGCCACCGCTGTTTCAGGGAGAGCCGTTATCGCTGGCTCTCGCCAGGCGCTAGTTGTGGAGGAAGCTCTGAGCTGCTGCCCTGTTGACTGCGTCCCCCGCTGCTGGATCGGCCGCTGAACCCAAGGGCCTGGCGCCGCGGCGGTTGGCCTGGCAGGTGCTGCAGGCGGTGGCGGCCGGGGCCTATGCCGATGGGGCGCTGGAGCGGGAGCTGGGGCGCACGCCGCTTGCGCCGGCGGATCGGGGCCTGGCCACGGAGCTGGCCTATGGCGCGATTCGCCAGCGCCGCCTGTTGGATGCCTGGCTGGATCAGCTGGGCAAGGTGCCGGCCGAGCGGCAACCCCCCAAGCTGCGCTGGCTGTTGCACATCGGCCTCTACCAACTGCTGGCCAGTGATCGGGTGCCGCCTTCAGCCGCGGTGAGCACCACCGTTGAGCTCGCCAAACGGGGCGGGCTGGCCCGTCTGGCTCCTGTGGCCAATGGGCTGCTGCGGGCGTTTCTGCGGCGTCAAGAGGCGGGTGACACCCTTCCCTTAACCCCTGAAGCCGCCGCAGATCCGGCCACCAACCTGGGGGTGCGCCAGTCTCTACCGCCGTGGTTGGCGGCAGAGTTGCTGCAGTGGCTACCGCCGGAGCGCGCAGAGGCCTTTGGTCGGGCCTGCAACGCGCCGCCCAGCCTGGATTTGCGGGTGAATCGCTTGCGCAGCACCCCTGCGGATGTGTGCGCGGCTTTGGCTGCCGTTGGTGTGGAGGCGATCCCCATCGACGGGCTGTCTGCGGGGCTGACCCTGACGGGCCGCAGCGGCGACCTGAGCCGCTTGCCCGGTTTTGTGGAGGGCCATTGGTGTGTGCAGGACCGCGCCGCTCAGCGCATCGCACCGCTGCTCGCTCCCCAACCTGGCGAGCGGATCCTCGATGCCTGCGCAGCCCCTGGCGGCAAGAGCACTCACCTTGCGGAACTGATGGGTGATCAGGGGGCGGTGCTGGCTCTTGATCGCGGCGAGGCGCGGCTGCGGCGGGTGAGCCGCAATGCTGAACGGCTTGGGCTGCAATGCATCACGGTGCAGCACGCCGATGCCACCGCCTTGCCCCACGAGCAACCTGAGCTGCTCGCGAGCTTCGATCGCATCTTGGTGGATGCCCCCTGTTCGGGGCTGGGCACCCTGGCCCGCCATGCCGATGCCCGCTGGCGGATCGATCCCGCTTCGATCGATGAGTTGGTGCTGCTGCAACGCCGGCTGCTCGATGGATTGCTGCCGTTGCTGAAACCTCAAGGGCGGCTGGTCTACGCCACCTGCACCGTGCATCCACGCGAAAACAGCCAGCTGATCGAAGCGGTTGTGGCGGCACAGCCTCATCTGCAGATCACAGAGAGCTGGCAGCTCTGGCCTGGGGACCTGGCAGGGGGTGGCGACGGTTTTTATGCGGCCGTGCTGGAGCGCACGGACTGAACCGGCTGGCTCAGGGCAGTGGCGGTGGTGCCGCTGGTGGTGCGGCTGGTGTGAGCGGCGGTGGCGGTGAAGGGGGAGTGGCTACAGGAGCTGGTGGCGCCTGAGTGGCCCCTGCACCGCTTGCGTCTGTGGGCGTGCCCTCAGGAATCACGGGTTGGGCGGGGCCTCCACCATTGGGGTCTGGTGCTGCCGGTTGCTCAGGGGCTGTTGCGGGGGCGTTGGGCTCTGGCTTGGTCTTGGCTTTGAGCGCCTTGAGCGGATCGAATTTGCCAGCCAACACGGGCTTGGGCGGGAACGGGCGCACCGGCAGGTCCTTAAGGATCGGGGCCATGTAGTCGGCCCAGGCCACCACGGCCACGGCACTGGTGCTCTTGGTTTCCTTGTTGTTGTCGTAGCCGAGCCACAGGCCTGTCACCAGCTGGGGCACGCCACCGATAAACCACAGGTCGCGGCCGCCTTCTGAGGTGCCTGTTTTGCCGGCGGCAGGCCGATTCGGCGGCACAGCGCCGTAGCCGGTGCCGCCTTTCACCACTTGTTGCAGCATCCAGAGCATGGCGTCGGCGATGTCGCTGGGCACGGCGCGACGGCCGCGGTCGCCATCGACGCGGCGGCTCCAGAGCAGTTCGCCATTGGGGCCGAGGATCTCTTCAAACGGTGTCGGCGTGACGTACACCCCTCTGTTGAAGATCGCGGCATAGGCCGCAGTCATGTCGAGCACGGTTTGCTCGGTGGCACCCACAGCCAGCGGATAAAAGCGCCCCAGCTCGCGGGTGATGCCGAGGCTCTTGGCGGTGGCGATCACCTTGTCGAAGCCCAGCTGTTTGAGCAGGCTCACCGACACGGTGTTGAGGGAGTTCTGCAGCGCCACCCAGAGGGGCACCGTGCCCATGTAGCGGTTGCCAAAGTTCTTCGGGCAATAGCCCGCGTAACAGACCTGGCGATCGTTGATCTTGTCCTCCGGCTTCATGCCCTCTTTGAGGGCCGTGAGATAAACAAACAACTTGAAGGTGGATCCGGGTGAGCGCAGGGCCTGGGCGGCCCGGTTGAACTGGCTCGTGTTGAAGTCCTTGCCGCCGACCATGGTGCGCACCAGACCCGTGCCCGGCTCCATCGACACCACGGCCCCCTGCATGTCACCCAGGGCGTGTTTGTTGATGGTGGCCTGGGCGCGCTCCTGCCAATCCATATTCAGGCTGGTGCGGATCGTCAGGCCCCCCACTTCCAGATCTTCCGGGGTGAGCACCTTCGGTAGTTCCTGGGCTACCCAACTGGTGAAGTAGGGAGCGCGGCTGGTCCAATACTTCGGCTCGGCTGGCTTGAGCAGTAGCGGTGCAGTCGTTGCTGTCTGCAGCTGCAGATCGTCGATGAAGCCGGCTTCGCGCATGCGCCGCAACACCGTGGCGCGCCGCTCCAGAGCCAGATCGGGATTCACCAGCGGGGAATACACCGAAGGGGCCGGTGGCAGGCCTGCAATCAGGGCAGCCTCAGGCAGGGTGAGCTCCGCCGGTGTTTTGGAGAAGTAGATCCAGGCGGCATCGGAGACGCCATAGGCGCTCGAGCCCAGATACACGTAGTTGAGGTATTGCTCAAGGATCTGCTGCTTGCTGAGCTGGCGCTCCAGCTTTCCGGCTAGCAAGGCTTCCTTGAGCTTGCGGATGATCGTGCGGTCCTGGCTCAGGAAGACGGTGCGGGCCAGCTGTTGGGTGATCGTGCTGGCGCCCTCCTCCACGGAACCGCGGCTGAGGTTGCGCACCATGGCCCGGCCGATTCCCACGGGATCGATGCCGTCGTGCTCGTAGAAGCGGCGATCCTCAGCGGCGATGAAGGCGCGCTGCACCAGCAGCGGCATCTGGCCGCTCACCAATTTCTCTCGGGTGGCCGGTCCCAGCTTTTGGATCACCTGACCATCCGCTGAGAGCACGGTCACCGTGCCCGGACGGTTGTAACTGCTCACCCGGCGAACATCCGGCAGCAGGCCGTCAACACCCTGCACAAGCAGGGTTTGTCCAAGCGCCACAGCCACACCGGCACCAGCCCCAACCAGGCCGGCCTTCAACAGCGGGCGGCGGCGCCGGGAGCTCACATCACCACCAGATCGCTATGGCCGATAGCCAGGGCGGTCACGAGCATGCCCAGCACAAGAAAGGGTTGGGCACTTGCCTGATACTTCACGTCAAAGGCCACGGGATCGCGCAGCAGCCAGATGTCCTGGAAGGTGATCTGGGGAATGATCAACAGCACCAGCAACACCGCGGCGAAATGCTGGCCGATGGCAATCAGCACCGCAACCATGGCCAGCTGAAACACATCGATCATGCCGGCGCTGATCCAGCTGGCTTTCTCAATGCCGAAGGCCACGGGCAGCGATTGCAGGCCAAGAGCTCGATCGCCTTCCACGCTCTTGAAGTCATTCACCACTGCAATGCCAAGACCAGCCAGCGAGTAGGCGAGGGTGAGCAGGGCTGTGGTCCAGGTGAGCTGGCCAAATAGAGCCTGACCGGCCCACCAGGGAAGCGCGATGTAGCTGGCGCCGAGGGCGTAATTGCCGAGCCAGCCGTTTTGCTTCAGCTTCAGCGGTGGCGCTGAGTAGATGAAGCTCACGAACGATCCGCCCAAGGCCAAGAGGAACAGCACGGGAGTGCTGTGGCCGGCCCAGAGGTCGAGACCGTAGGCAACACCCAGGCCGGCGAGCAGCAGCACCCAGATCTGCGCTTTCACCTGCCAGAGAGGAATCGCGCCAGAGGGGATGGGCCGGTAGGGCTCGTTGATCGCGTCGATCTCGCGGTCGTAGTAGTCGTTGATCGTCTGCGTGTAGCCGGCCAGCAGTGGGCCGCTCATCAGCATGCAGGCGATCGAAGCGCCCACCTCAGGCAGGGTCCAGTGGAAGTTGCCCGAGGCGGCAGCGCCGCAGAGCACACCCCAGATCAAAGGAATCCAGGTGACCGGCTTCATCAGCTGGAGCCGGATCTTCCAGATGTTGGAGGTGCCGCTGGCACCTTTCATCCCCAGCAGCTGGCGTGCGCCCGCACCGCTGCTGGCGGTGGGGTTGGGGGAATTGCTGGTGGAGTCGCTCGTGGTTTCGCTCACAGGGGCCGACGGATCAGGCAGCGGTGATCTCGTCGTCGAAAAACCAGGTGGTGGTGCCATTGGCCAGTTCCACCACCACGCCGATGCCTTTGCCGTCGGTCACCTTGAAGTCCTTCACGGTGCCTGTGGCATCGGCCTGCAGGGCGGCCACGAGGTCGGCGGGGATGCGGTCGCGCACCCGGGTGACGCGCACCTTCGAGCCGACGGTGATGGCAGCCTGGGACATGTCCGGCGCGACAGAAAAGTGGCGCCAGGTTAGCTCCCAGTCCTGCGGCGTTCTGGCCGTCAGCCCTTTCCCTCCCGCCATGGTTGCCAAACGGATCATTCCCTGCCTCGACGTGGCCGATGGACGGGTGGTGAAGGGCGTGAACTTCGTGGGGCTGCGGGATGCCGGTGATCCCGTGGAGCTGGCGTGCCGTTACAGCGCTTCCGGCGCAGATGAGCTGGTGTTCCTTGACATTGCTGCCTCCCACCAGGGCCGCGCCACGCTTGTGGACCTGGTGCGCCGCACGGCTGAAGCCGTGACGATCCCCTTCACGGTGGGCGGTGGCATCAGCAGCGTGGAAGGCATCACCGAGCTGTTGCGCGCTGGGGCCGACAAGGTGAGCCTCAATTCCTCAGCGGTGCGCGATCCCGAGCTGGTGGCCCGCGGCGCCGAGCGCTTTGGCTGCCAATGCATCGTGGTGGCCATCGACGCCCGGCGCCGGGAGGGTGGCTGGGATGTCTATGTGAAAGGCGGCCGCGAGAACACAGGCTTGGATGCAGTCCAGTGGGCCCGGCGGGTGGTGGCGCTTGGGGCAGGCGAAATCCTGCTCACATCCATGGATGGTGACGGCACCCAGGCCGGCTATGAGCTGGAGCTCACCCGCGCCGTTGCCGATGCGGTGGAGGTGCCTGTGATCGCCAGCGGGGGTGCTGGCTGTATCGATCACATCGCTCAAGCCTTGGATGCTGGCCCCTCCGGCGGCCATGCCTCGGCGGCACTGCTGGCCTCCCTCTTGCATGACGGCGTCCTCACCGTGGAGGAGATCAAAGCGGATCTCTTGACGCGAGGTCTGACGATTCGGCCGTTGGAGCGCTGATGATCCGGCGCCGCTCGCGACGCGCTGCCCCGTTACGCGCCGTTACAATCAACTCATAAACCTGCTCTCGCAACGGTCGTGCCCGCCCTGGTTCAGTCCCACTCCACGGTGCTGGCTGTCCTGATCGTGGTGGTGGTGGTGGCGATGGTGGCTTGGGCGCTGCAGTTGATGCAGGCTGCCGCTGATCGCAAGGAGTTCTCGCTCATGTTGGCGGGCTGCATGGTCTGCTCAGCGGCTGTTGGGCTGTCAGCTGTGATGGTGATGACCTTCACCAGTGCCGATCGCATCGAGGCTCAGCTGCAGGCGGGAGGTGTCAGTCTCGATGCGATCTCCCTGCCCTGGGATGCCAGCTTCGATTCAACCCGGTGATCCTGAGCAGGTTCGCGATCTGTTCGATCGCATCGCTCCGGCCTACGACAACCTCAACGATCTTTTGAGCCTCGGCCTGCACCGGCTCTGGAAGCGTCAGGCGATCGCCTGGCTTGATCCTCAGCCTGGCCAACGTCTGTTGGATCTCTGCTGCGGCACGGGGGATCTGGCCTTGGTGCTGGCGCAGAAGGTGCGCCCCGGCGGCTTGGTGTTGGGCTTGGATGCGGCAGAGGGCCCCTTGGTGCTGGCAAGGCGTCGAGCCGACGCTCAGCCATGGCTGCCGCTGGAGTTTCGCCAGGGGGATGCCGCTGACACTGATCTGGCTGATGGCTGGGCCGATGGCGCGGTGATGGCCTACGGCCTGCGCAACTTGCCGGACCCGGCGGCTGGTCTCCAGGAGTTGCGGCGTCTGCTGCGGCCCGGTGGTCGTGCGGCGGTGCTCGATTTCAATCGCCCCTCAGATCCCCGCGGCGGCGCCGCTGTCTTCCAGCGCTTCTATTTGCGCCGCTTGGTGGTGCCCCTGGCGCGTCGCGCTGGCCTGGAGCCGCAGTACGCCTATCTGGAGCGAAGCCTGGAACGGTTCCCCACTGGGCAGCAGCAGGAGGAGTTGGCGGGGGCTGCCGGGTTCAGCCTGGCTCGTCACCGCCTCTTGGCAGGCGGCCAGATGGGGCTGCTGCAGTTGCTGGCCTGAGCCTGCTGGCGTTGCTCGATCTCTTGCTCCTGCCGGGCTGAGAGCAACACAGTGGCGGCGCTGAACAACAGGGCGGGCAGCAGGATGGCAAGTCCGAGATCGGGTCCCATCTGAGAGCGACAGCTGCTCTCAGCGTGGGTCTGAGGGGCGGGGGCGTCAGTAGGTGGTTGTGCCTGGTCTGAACCGCCGCTGGGCAGAATCGGGGGCCCAGCGCGCCCACGCCGGCCCCATCAGGAGCAGATCGTGAATTTTCAGGACATCATCAGCACCCTCAACCGCTTCTGGGCCGAGCGGGGTTGCCTGATCCTGCAGCCCTATGACACCGAGAAGGGTGCGGGAACCATGAGCCCTCACACGGTGCTTCGGGCGATTG
>JBEDHJ010000025.1:0-9624 GCA_041174205.1 Cyanobacteriota bacterium
CCGATGGTGAGCGTGGCCGCTAGCCAGGTGCGCAAGCTGTTGCGCAAGGTCGGGCTGAGAGCAGGGAGAGCATTGGCCATGGCGCCGGCCTCCTTTAAGGACTGCTGCTCGACACCTGCAGTTGCAGTTGTGGCTGGATTGGTTGGTTGGGATCGCGCGGCATGGGCAATAGCTCCCGCAGCAGCTGGGCATAGGTGAGGTTCACGCCCACCGTGGCGTTGAGCCGCTGCACCAGGCTGTTGATCAGGCGGTCCTGGGTGATCGACATATCCAGCTCGCTGGAGAGGCCGGTGAGGTAGCGCAGGCGCACATCGCGAAAGGCTTCCACTGCAGCCGCCACGCCGCGGCGGGCTGAGCTGAGCTTGGCCAGGCTGGCTTCGTGGTTGAAGAAGGCTTGCTCCAGCCGCAGACGGATGTCGTTGCGGGTGGCGGCGTATTGCTGGGCCGCGGCGGCTTCCCGCTTGGCGAAGGCGCGGGCCTGCCCGGCGGTGGTGCCGGCGTCGAACAGAAGCCAGGTCATCGTCAGCCCCACCGACCAATCCCAGGAATTGGTGGAGGTGAGGGGCAAGGCCGTGGAGCCGCAACAGCCGCCACCCCCGAGCTGGAAGTTGCCCAGGCTCGAGAGGTTGCTGCTGCCGCCGGAGCTGGCGAACAGCGACAGCTTTGGCAACAGCCCTGCGGCGGTGGCCTGTTTCTGTTGGGCTAGGGCCTGGCGGGTGGCGAGGATCGCCTCGAGTTCGGGATTGCCGCGATACGCCGCAAGCAGGCTTTGCTCCAGATCCAGGGGCCAGCGCGGTTGCACCACGATCGGGTCGCTGGCGCTGGGGGTCACCTGCGGCGCCAGGTTGAGCACCACCGCCAGTCGCCGCCGCGCCACCGCACGATCCGCCATCGCCTGGATCAGGATTTCTTCATCGGAGGCCTGGATCGCCCGCCGCCGCAGCACATCCAGGCGCGGCACCAGACCGGCCTGCTTGAGATCGAGGCTGTCCTGGAGGATCACCAGGTCGTTGCGCACGTTGGCGTCGTAGATCCGCACCAACTGCTCGCTTTGCTGGAGTTGGTAGTAGGCCTCGCTCACCTGCAGTTGCAAGGAGCGCAGCTGGTTGGCGTAGGTGTTGCGCTGTTGCTCCAGGCTGGCGCGGGCGGCCTGCACCCTGGGGGTCCGGGCGAAATCCAGCAAGGCGTAGTTGAGCTGGAGCCCCCCTTCAAAGGCGCTGCTGCCTGAGGTGGCTTTCACCGAGCCGCCTTCGGGCACATAGACGGGGCCGGGGGTGGGTGCATAGCCCGGCGGCTTTGGGCTTGGGGTGAGCAAGCCATTGCTGTCAAACAGCGGGCCAAACCCGAGGTTGTCGTTGGCTTGCAGCGAGGTTTCGGTGCTGCGGCTGCGGTCGTAGCCACCGGCCGCAAAGGCGCTGATGGTGGGCCAGTAGGTGCCCATCGCCGCCTGGAAGCTGGCCAGGGCGGCCGCCACCTGCTCCCGTTGGGCCTGCAGGGTGGCGCTGTTGGCAAAAGCGATCGCCACGGCCTGCTCCAGGCTGAGGCTGGCGATGCCGTTGGCCTCGATCTGTTGAGGTGTGGGCAGATTGAGTGGCGGGGCAGGCCGGCTCTGCTCCGGTTGGATGGGGCCCTGGGCCGGCTGATTCGCGCGCAGCAGGTTGGTTGGCAGCTCAGGGGTGCTGAGCACGTCGCGCACAGGTTGCTCCGGCTCAGCGGGCAGCAGCTGATCGAGGGCGCGGAGCTCGGAATCGAGCTTCTGCCAGCTGCGCTCGAGCAGTTGCGTGCCACGGTCGGCATTCAGCACCGTTGGCACGCTGGGGGAGGCCGGAGCTGAAGGCAACGGTCCAGCAAAGGCTGGGCTGCAAGAAACCAGGGTGAGGATCAGTGCGCGCCTTCGCAATGCCACAGCGATGCCGTTCAGCGCCTGATGCGACGCAGTCTGGGGGATGGGGCCTGGCTGCGACGGCTGTGGTGTGACGCCTTGCGCACGGTGGCGATCTGGCGAGGTTTACCCAGAACCCCTGCAATCAGGATGGCCACATAGAGCTGACCCACGATCGTGATGCCCACACTGGCGCTCACGCTGGTGAGGCTTTGGTTGTTGAGGACAGCACTGCCCAAGGTGGTGAGACTGCCGAAGGCAGCGCCGAGCACGTGCGGCGCATAGGCGATGGCTGCGGGAAGGTCGGCATGGACTGATCCCCTCAAAGAAAATGCTGCGGGGTCGAGCACCAGTAGGGAATTGAGCACAATCCCGCCCGTGAAACCAATCAGCAGATAACCCGCGGCTGCCCCCATCAACAGGTGGCCGCTGAAGACCGGCTCTTCTGCCAGGGCACCCATCAGGGTCCAGAGCTCATAGAGCAACAGGCAGAGCCAAACGAGCATGTGCAGCACGCTCAGTTGCTGCGCCAGGGGCGGCACCAGCAACAACGAAAGCTGCCAGAGCAGTTCCACCCCGGCGGCGCAGAGCCAGCCGTATTGCAGCCAACGGCGCCGTTGGATCACCTGTTGGAGATGGTGGTGCACGTGATGAGGAATCACCGAGGTGCGCAGTTGGGGCGTGAGCCTGTTCTGGGGCAGCAGGGGGGAATCCATCACCACAACCACGCCGCCGATGATCAGATACACCACGCTCACCAGCTGCGGTGCCTGTTCCAGCAGCCTCAGGGTGATCAAGGCCATCACTTCCACGATCAACAGCCAGCGGTAGTAGTTGTGGCGCTGCAGCAGCAGGGCGCGGACAACTGTCATGGGTTAATCAAGTCGAGGTCAGTATTGCTCTCCAACTCTGTTCTCCATCGCGGATGGCCTGCTCCGCCTGACGGCAGAGCAGCAGGCGGGTGGCGATGCGCTCGAGGCGCTCTAACGAAGCTGAATTAGCTACTGGATCGATGAGCTCGCGATCGATCGTCAGCCAGCTTTCGGGGAGCTGAAGCTCCTGCGGCGGCGGCGGCGGAAGCCCGCGGCTCCGGCGCAGCTGCATGGCCCACTGCTCCACCTGCGCCGCCATGCTCTCCAGCAGGTCGGCCTCCGCTTGATGCAGCCTTGCCACCAGTTGGGGATCGTGGGTGGTGGGAACGGCCCGCTCCATTCCGCCCACCATCGACACCAGTCGGGAGGCGGCGGCATCCAGGCTGCTCACCAGCAGATAGGCGGGATGGCGCAGCGGCTGGTTGCCGAGCTCCTGGAGCAGCGAGGGTCTTTGGCTGCGAGCGTTCTGAAGGGCAATCCGCAGCTGGCGGAAGCTTTGGGATGCGGGCGGTTGAGCAGGGCTCTCCTGGTGTAATCGCTGGGCCAGGGCCACAAAGCTGTCGTGCAGTTGATGCAGCAGGTCGGCGTAGCGCCCCAGACAGAGGGTGATCCCGCGCGCTGGCCAGAACAACCGCAGGCTCAACAGGGTCAACAACACCCCCAGGGCTGTCCAGAAAAAGCGCAGCGGAATCCAGCTCGCCAGGCTGCCTGCATGCACCAGCCAGCCCATCACCACGATCATTCCGCCCACCTTGTAGCCCACCTTCAGGCCCAAGACCCCGCCCAACAGCCGCAGGCAGCCCAGGGTGATCGCCATTCCCAGGGCGATCGGCAGGCTCTGGAGACATTCATAGCCAATCAGCAACAGGATCGAACCCAACACCGTTCCCAGAAGGCGTTGGCGACCGAGTTCCATCACGGCGCCATAGGTGCCGCTTGACACCGCTAACACCGCCATCGCCACGTACTGGGCGTCGGGCAGACCCGTGATGCTGGCGAAGCCATTGCCGAGTCCGGCGGTGAAGGCTGTTCGCAGGGCGTTGCGGTTGATCATGGGCGCGCTGGCCGGCCGGGTGCCAGGCGATTGAGCCCTCCCAGGCAGGCATGCAGAGGCCGCAGTTCCTCGGCCAGGGCTAAGAGCGGCAGGAGCGGCAGCCGTTCCTGTTCAGCCAGCGCTTGCCAGGCCCTGGGATTGCGCTGCGGTGTGGGGCGCGGCATCGCTTCCAGCTGCGCCGGCAGTGCCAACACTGCGTGGCGAATCAGCTCGGCGTGTTGGGCGGTCGGCTCGGGGATGCTTTGCATCAAGCGTTCCCAGGCCACCCAGTGGGATTGGGCGAGTTGCCAGAGCCGCAGCCGCTGTTCCCATTGGCTGCGGCGCAGCTGTTGGTGGCGCGGTCCCCGGCGCTCGCGACCCACCAGTTGTTCGATGCGCAAGAGATCGGTGGTGAGTGGGGCCGGGTTCAGGGGGGTTGGCCGAGCCTGCTGATGCTCCAGCCAATCGCGGTAGCGCTGCAGTTGGGCCCGCAAGCTGGCGCGTAAACGTTGGTCGGCGGCATTGAGTTCGCTGTAGCTACCGCGCGGCCAGAACAGCAATCCCACCAGGATCGCCACCACGCACCCCACCACGGTGTCGAGCGCCCGGTTGAACACGTAGTTCCAATTGAGCGCAACGTGGCTCGGGATCATCAAAAACATGATGCTGGTGAGACTTGCCGTGCCCAGGGCGCTCTGCCAGCCCAGCCATTGCAGGACCGGGATCATCAACACCAGTGACACCAGCACCCCCATCCAGCCCGAGAGGATGGTGTGCACGATGAAGGTGATCAGCCCGCCTGCCACCGTGCCGAGGATCCGGGCGGAGGCGGCGCTGATGGTTTGATCATCGTTGTCATCCACAACGATGATCGCCGCCAGGATCGGGTACCAGACAAACTCGATGCGTTCTGTCCAGACGGCGATGGTGGCTGTGATGAACACCGCCACGGCCAATTTGAGGCTGTTGCGCAGCAACTCGTTGGACACTGGCTGCGGCACGGCGCGCTCCGCTGGAGCTTATGGCCGGTTTCAAGGAGCCGTGGGGTGCTGATGAGCTGGATTCCTGCGGTGTCGCCCGACCTCGAGGTGTTGATGCGCCTGGGCTTGGCCGTGCTCTGCGGCATGGCGGTGGGCTTCAACCGCGCCTGGCATTTCCGTCACCCCCAGCCCAGCCGCCTGCGCATGCATGTCTTGGTAGGCCTGAGTGCCTGCTTGATGGTGCTGGCGGCTGGTCCTGATCTGGAGGCCCGCAGCCGGGTGATTCAGGGCGTGGCCACCGGCGTTGGTTTCCTCGGAGCGGGCGAGATCCTGGTGGACCGCCGCGGCAACGGCCACGATGACCCCACCCCACAGGTGCATGGCCTCACCAGCGCTGCGTCCATCTGGTTCACCGCCGCCCTTGGCGTGACGGTGGCTGCCGCCAGTCCGCTGATGGCTCTGGTGGCCTTGCTGTTGGCGCTGTTGGTGCTCTCCCGTTCAGGCCAGCCCCATGGCTGAGAGCCTCTGGAGCCACAAACCCTGGTGGTGTCAGCCCTGGTCGATCTTGCTCACCGGGGTGGTTGTGGTGGGCGGCAGCTGGTGGTGGCTGCGGATCTGGTGGATCAGCGCGCCGCTGGCGGGGGCGGTGTTGCTGTGGTGGTGGTTGTTTTTGGTGGTGGTGCCGGCGGCCTATCGAGCCGAGCAGGCGGCTGATGCTCAGAACACCGAGCCGTAGCGGTCGGAGCTGGTGGTGGAAGCGGCGCCATCACTGCTGGGTTTGGGCCACTCCGCTTCCCAGTAGCTGATGCCATCGCGCATGAAGGGCCGGCCGCCCAGGCGCTCGGCATCGAGCTTGGTGCCGCCCATGGCGGTGATCAGACCACCGATTTCCATCGGGCCCAGGTCGGTCTTCATGTCCTTGCCGGCCGCGGCGAGCAGCGAGGGCATGCGCACCAGGTTTTCAGGCTTGGTGATCTGATCGAACAGGGCCTTGAGCAGCAGGCGCTGCCGATCGAGGCGGCCGATGTCGCCCAATTCGTCGTGGCGGAAACGCAGGAAGCCTTCGATGTCGCGGCCTCGCAACACCTGCGGGCCAGGCTGCAGATCGATGTGCAGGCCTTGGCTGTTGTCGTTGTAGAACATGCGCTTGGGCACATTCACCTCCAGGCCGCCAAGGGCGTCACCGAGGCGGCGGATCACCGAGAGGTTCACCAGGATGTGGTGCTGCACGGGCCGGCCCAGGTGCTTGGAGAGCTCCTGCTTCACGGCATCGGGGCCGCCGAAGGCGTAGAGGGCATTGGCCTTGAGCGGGCCAAAGCGAGCTGAATCGATGTAGGTGTCCCGCGGCACCTGGGTGAGCTTGGTGACGCCGTTCTCCACCCGCAGCGTGTACATCACATCGGTGTTGCCGCCGCCCACATCGGTGCCGAGGATCACCACCTCCTTTTCACCCATGCCCGTCCAGTTGCTGAACGGATTCACCACCTGGTGATTGCTGCCCAGGGGAGGGCCGTCCAGCAGCTGGGTGAGCGGCGCGGCCAGCAGCAGGCCGCCGCCCAGGCCTGCGGCGATGGCCATCAGGATCAGACTGCGCTCATCGCGGGGGCGTATGCCGATGCCCTTCAGGCCTGGACTCTTCATTCTCACAACTTATTTCACACCTCTTGACCAACCCTTTGCCGCTGCATAAGGCGCGGTCAGTTTTTGGGCTGTCTCAGAGCCGCAGGGCCTCATCGGCCCGCAGGCCCGCCTGCACTCGCCACAGATTCACGTAGGCACCGCCTGCGGCGATCAGCTGATCGTGGCTGCCGCGCTCCACGATCAGCCCCTGATCCATCACCACGATCTGATCGGCGTGGCGCACCGTGGAAAGGCGATGGGCGATCACCAAGGTGGTGCGCTCGGCCGTGATGTGGTCGAGGGAGCGCTGAATCGCTGCTTCGGTTTCGTTGTCCACCGCTGCAGTGGCTTCATCGAGGATCAGCACGGGCGGATTTTTGAGGATGGCGCGGGCCAGGGCGATGCGCTGGCGCTGGCCGCCGGAGAGGCGCTGGCCCCGCTCCCCCACCACCGTGTCGTAGCCCTGGGGCAGCGCTTCGATGAAGCGCGCTGCCTCCGCCAGTTCAGCCGCTCGCGCGATGGCGGCCCTGGGGGCATCGAAGCTGCCATAGGCGATGTTCTCGGCCACGGTGCCGTGGAAGAGGAACACCTCCTGGCTCACCAGGCCGATGGCCCGGCGCAGGTCGGCCAGCTGCAACTGTTGGATCGGGATGCCATCGAGCTGGATCTCGCCGCCCTGGAGCTCATAGAGCCGCAGCAGCAGTTTCACGATCGTGCTCTTGCCCGAGCCCGTGGCGCCCACGATGCCGATGGTGCTGCCGGCGGGCACCTTCAGGTTGAAGTCCTGCAGCAGGGGATCGCGGCCGCTGTAGGCGAAGTCGACGTGGCGGAAACGGATGGCGCCGCGCACCTGGCTGAGGGGCAGGGGGCGATCGCCGCTGGGGATGGCGATGGGGGTGTCGATCAGATCCAGCACCCGCTGGCTGGAGGCCATGGCCCGCTGGTAGTCATCGAGGGTGCGGCCCAGGCTGGTGAGCGGCCAAAGCAGCCGTTGGGTGATGAACACCAGAAACGAATAGGTGCCCACGGCGATGGCGCCGTTCCAGGCCTGCAGGCCGCCGATCACCAGGATCGCCAGGAAGGCGAACAGGATCGCGAAGCGGATCAGTGGGATGAAGGCGGCGGAGAAGCGGATCGCTTTGGCGTTGCTGAGTCGGTAGGCCTGGCTCTGTTCGGCGAGCCGTTGGTTTTCCCATGGCTCGGCGGCGTAGCTCTTGATCGTGAGCATGCCTCCGAGGTTGTTGGCAAGGCGGCTGGCTAGATCGCCGGCCCGTTCGCGCACTTCGCGGTAGCGGGGCTGCAGCCGCTTCTGGAAGCTGAGCGATCCCCACAGGATCAGCGGGATCGGAATAAACGACACCCCCGCCACCGTGGGTGAGAGCCACACCATGGCGCCGCCGACGGCGAGCACGGTGGTGATCAGCTGCAGGATTTCGTTGGCGCCGTGATCGAGGAAGCGCTCGAGCTGGTTGATGTCGTCATTGAGGATCGCCAGGAGGCGGCCGCTGCTGCTGGCCTCAAAGAAACCCATCTCCAGCCGCTGCAGATGGCTGTAGGCCTCAAGCCGCAGCTCGTGCTGCACCGTTTGGGCCAGGTTGCGCCAGAGCAGGGCGTAGAGGTATTCGAACAGCGATTCAGCGCTCCAGATCACAAAGGAGAGCGCCGCCAACACCCCCAGCTGCGCCGGCACCGCGGTGATCCCGAAGGCCGCCAGCCAGGAGGTGTTCTGCTGAACCACCACATCCACCGCCAGGCCGATCAGCACCGGTGGCGCCAGATCAAACAGCTTGTTGAGCACCGAGCAGCTGGCCGCCAGCCACACCAGGCGGCGATGGGGTCGCAGGCTGCCAAGTAGGCGCTGCAGGGGGGAGGGGGTGGAAGCCATGGCTGCATTCAAGGCCAGCCCCCTGGGCGGCTGTGCAACCCTGAGCCCGTGAGCGAGGAGCGAAGGCATGCGCGAGTTCTCCAGCCCTGCCGATCAGTTGCGCGCTCTGCTGGCGGGTGAGTCCTGCTTGGTGATGCCGTGCTGCTTCGATGCCCTCTCGGCGCGGTTGGTGGAGCGAGCCGGCTTCCCTCTCACCTTCATGAGCGGCTTCTCCGTGGCGGCCGCCCGTGCGGCCTTGCCGGACACGGGCTTGCTCAGCGTTTCGGAGATGCTGGATCAGGGGCGCTCGATCTGCGATGCGGTGCGCATCCCGGTGATCGGAGATGGCGACACCGGCCATGGCAACGCCGCCAATGTGCAGCGCACCATGCATCAATACGCCCGGGCTGGCTTTGCCGGGATCATGTTGGAGGACCAACTCGCCCCGAAGCGTTGCGGCCACACGGGTGTGAAGGAGGTGGTGGGACGCGAGGAAGCCTTGGGCCGGATTCGTGCGGCGGTGGAGGCCCGGGCTGATGGGGCTGATTTGGTGATCGTGGCGCGCACGGATGCCCGCTCAGCCCTGGCGGCCAGCCATGGCGATGCTGCAGCGCTCGATGAAGCCATCTGGCGCTTGCAGGCTTTCGCCGAACTTGGTGCGGATGTGCTGTTTCTCGAGGCGCCCCGTTCCGAGGCGGAGATGCGCCGCTGTTGTGCGGAGGTGCCGGGCTGGCGCATGGCCAACATGCTCGAGGGTGGCATCACGCCGCTGCTGTCGCCTGAGGTCTTAGGGGAGATGGGCTTCCGGCTGGCGGCCTATCCGCTGACGCTGCTGTCGTGTGCGGCGGCGGCCATGCAGGACGCGCTGGCTCAGCTGGCCGCGGGTCGCACACCGGAGCGGATGCTCACGTTTCCGGAGCTGCGGCAGCTGGTGGGGTTTGATCAGTACGACGCCTTGCTGCAGAAGGCCAGCCCACCGCGTTAGGCCAGTGGCACTTGTGAAGCGGCTTGGTCTGAACAGTTCAGGGCTTGTCAGCTGCGTTAGACCTGTGGTGTCACCACCAGGAGGTGTTCATGACACGGACCCGAGATTTTCACCGGTTCCACCGCTGGACGGCGAAGTTGCGCCGCCGCAGCCTGCGCAATGCGTTGCCTGAACCCCGTGAAGGCGAACTGCAGCCCACGCATCCTGTGAGCGAAGTGCGCTGCCGGGAATGGCAACAGGATCAGCTCCATGACCTGATCGAGGTCGAAAACCTGGAAGCGGTCGGCTGAACGGCCCATGAAGGAAGCCCTGGGAGGCTGCCGAATGGCAGCACCCCAGGGCTTTTGTGTGGCTCAGTGTGGGATTGAGCGAGGACTGAGGTTCAGCC
>JBEDHJ010000026.1:0-4213 GCA_041174205.1 Cyanobacteriota bacterium
CCTGGCTCATGGATAGCTGCTCAGGGCCCTCAGATACTGCGCGCGCTCGAAGGCTTCAGGGTTGGGGCAGCGTTGTTGGCTCAGGCTGCCGCGCAGGTTGTTGAGGTCGCGCTCGTTGTGCTCCTCAAGCCACTGGAGCAGTTCGCCGCGCATCTTGGCCAGCTGGCCCGGGCCATTGCGCAGCAAGGCGCCCACCACCTGGGTGATCTGGGCGCCCACCATCAGCATGCGCACCACATCGCGGCCGCTGGTGATGCCGGTGCTGGCCGCCAGCTCCAACCCCACCCGGCCATGCAGCAGGGCGATCCACCGCAGCGGTAGCCGTTGCTCCTCCGGATGGCTCAGCTGCAGGTGCACATCGGTGTCGAGGGTGTCGATGTCGACGAGAGGTTGCAGGAAGCGGTTGAATAGCACCAAGCCGCTGGCCCCCGCCTGCTGCATCCCTTCTGCCAGCGCAGCCAGGGCCGTATAGAAGGGGCTGAGTTTCACGGCCACCGGCAGCGATACGGCGCTGCACACTTGGCGCACAATCGCGAGCTGTTCGGCTTCCAGCTCAGCGCTGCTGCGGTTGATGTCGCAGGGCACGCTGTAGAGGTTCAGCTCAATCGCCTGGGCTCCGGCCTGCTCGATCGCCCGGGCGGCTTCGCTCCAGTGGCCGCTGTGGCTGCCATTGAGGCTGGCGATCACGGGGATCTGCAGGGCGGATCGGGCGCGGCGAATCTCCTCCAGGTAGCCCTCCAGCCCGAGGTGGATGGGCGTGCTGGCCGGCACGTAGCTAAGGGCCTCTGGATGGCTCTCACGGCTGTGCTCCTGGTGATGCATCCACTCCTGCCAGTCGCGCTCGATCTGCTCGAGGAACAGCGAATGCAGCACCACGGCGCCGGCCCCCTCGTGTTCAAGCGCTTGCAGGCGCGCCAGATCCGTGCTCAGGGGCGCGGCGGCTCCCACCACCAGCGGTGAGGGCAACTCCAGGCCGAGATAGGTGGTGGCCAGGGAGATTGTCATGGGGCTGGCTCACTCGGCTGGGCCAGGCGTTGATAGAGCTGCCAGCGTTCCTTGAGTTCGCGCTGGGCTTCCTGGGTGAGGGCGCGGGCCTGCTCCGGATGGCTGTAGCGCAGCATGCGAAAGCGGTTTTCGCTAGCCATCGCATCGGCCAGGGGCAGGTGGGGGCTGCGGCAATCGAGCTGCAGCGGCGCCAGACCGTGCTCCCTGCGGCGCGGGTCGTGGCGGTAGAGCAGCCAGCGGCCGGCATCCACCGCCTGCTTCTGCTGCGCCATGCCCTTGGCCATGTCGATGCCGTGGGCGATGCAGTGCGAATAGGCCAGGATCAACGATGGGCCTGGATAGGCCTCGGCTTCGAGGAAGCAGCGCAGGGTGTGTTCATCACGGGCTCCCATCGCCACGCTGGCCACATACACGTGGCCGTAGGTCATCGCCATCAGGCCCAGATCCTTCTTGGCGGAGGGTTTGCCGCCGCTGGCGAACTTGGCCACCGCTCCTTTGGGTGTGGCCTTCGACATCTGCCCGCCGGTGTTGGAGTACACCTCTGTGTCGAGCACCAGCACGTTCACGTCGTGGTGGCTGGCGAACAGGTGATCGAGCCCGCCGTAGCCGATGTCGTAGGCCCAGCCGTCGCCGCCCACGATCCAGACGCTGCGTTTCACCAGGTCGTCGGCCAACTCCAGTAGTTCCTGGCAGTGGCTCAGGCGTTTCAGCTCGGCCACCCGCTGGCGCTGTTCGTGGATGCCGGCTTCATCGCCCTGGTCGGCCGTGAGCAGGCCATGCACCAGCGCCTCGGGGAGCTCCGCGGCCTGCTGACGCAACAGGTGCTCGGCGCGGCGGCGGCGTTGATCGAAGGCCACGCGGAAACCGAGGCCGAATTCAGCGTTGTCTTCAAACAGGGAATTGCTCCAGGCCGGCCCTCGGCCTTTGGCATTGGTGGCCCATGGGGTGGTGGGCAGGTTGCCGCCGTAGATCGATGAGCAACCCGTGGCATTGGCCACCACCATCCGATCGCCGAACAACTGGCTGGCGAGCTTGAGGTAGGGCGTTTCGCCGCAGCCGGCGCAGGCCCCTGGGAATTCGAAGAGGGGCTGCTGCAGCTGCTGTTGGTTGATGTGGTGCAGGTTGAGGGCGGCGCGATCGGCCTCCGGTAGCGCCAGGAAGAAGGGCCAGTGCTCGCGGCTCGATTGGCGCTGGGGGCGCTGCGGCGCCATGTTCAAGGCCTTGCGGCGTGGTTCGCGGCGATCGCGGGCCGGGCACACCTCCACACAGAGGTTGCAGCCGGTGCAGTCTTCGGCGGACACCTGGATCGTGAAGCGTTGGCCGCTCCATGGGCCATCGCGGGCCGGGGCGCTGCGGAAGCCCTCGGGTGCGCTCTCCAGTGCCGCTGGCTCCGCCACCTTGGCGCGGATCACCGCATGGGGGCACACCATCACGCACTTGCCGCACTGCACGCACAGATCCGGCTCCCACACCGGCACCTGCTCGGCGATGTTGCGTTTCTCCCATTGGCTGGTGGCGGTGGCGAAGCTGCCATCGCAGGGCAAGGCGCTCACGGGCAGCTGATCGCCGCGGCGTTGCAGCTGCGGCAGCAGCAGCTCCCGCAGTGGGCCTGGGGCCTGTGCCAGGGCTGGGGGAATCGGCAGCTCGGCTAATGGTTTTGGATCCGCGCCCTGTGTGTCGGGCTCTTCGCCGGGCACCACCAGCTCCTGCAGCTGGCTTCGGGCCGCTTCGATGGCCGCCAGGTTGGCGGCCACCACCTGCTCACCTTTGCGGCCATAGCTCGTCTGGATCGCCGTGCGCATGGCATCGAGCGCCTGCTCCAGAGGCATCAGCTCCGCCACGGCGAAGAAGGCCACCTGCATCACCGTGTTGATCCGTCCGCCGAGGCCGTGTTCCCGGGCGATCGCCGCTGCATTCAGCGCAAACACCCGCAGCCGTTTGCGCTGAATCAACTGCTGCACCCGCTGCGGGAGCTGCAGCCAGCACTGCTCCGCTGGCCAGGGGGCGTTGAGCAGCAGCGAACCGCCCGGGGCCGCCAGCTCGAGCAGATCAAATTGCTCAAGGAAATCCCAGCGGTGGCAGGCCAGTAGCTGGGCCTGCTCGATCAGGTGGCTGGCATGGATCGGCCGCGGGCTGAAGCGCAGGTGCGACACCGTGATCGAGCCCGCCTTCTTGGAGTCGTAAACGAAATACCCCTGGCCATGCAGCCCTGTGGCATCTCCCACGATCTTGAGGGTGTTTTTGTTGGCGCCCACGGTGCCGTCGGAGCCCAGGCCCACGAACACCGCCCGCAACGTGTCTGCTGCTTCGATCGCGAATCCCTTCTCCAGGGGCAAGGAGAGATGGGTGATGTCATCGACGATGCCCACCGTGAAGTGCCGGCGTGGCTGCTCGCACGCCAGGTTGGTGAACACCGCCTTCACCATCGCCGGGGTGAACTCCTTGGAGGCAAGGCCATAGCGGCCCCCCACCACCTGCGGTGGCTGGCCCCCTGGCCAGTGCTCATTCAGCGCCGCCACCAGCTCGAGGTAGAGCGGTTCGCCCTGGCTGCCGGGGTCTTTGCAGCGATCCAACACCGCCACCCGGCGAGTGCTGGCCGGTAGAGCCGCCACCAACGCCTCAGCGGCCAGGGGCCGGAACAGCCGCACCTTGAGCACCCCCACCCGCTCCCCGGCCGCGATCAAGGCATCGGCTGTGGCGCAGGCGGTTTCGCAGCCGCTGCCCATCAGCACGATCACCCGTTCCGCCTCGGGATGGCCGTGGTAGTCGAACAGGCGGTATTGGCGACCGGTGAGTGCGGCAAAGCGATCCATCGCCGCCTGCACATGGCCGGGACAGGCGTTCTGGAAGGGGTTCACCGCTTCGTGGGCTTGAAAGCACACGTCTGGGTTTTGGCTGCTGCCGCGCAGCTGCGGATGATCCGGCGAAAGGCCGCGGGCCCTGTGGGCCGCCACCAGGGCCTCGGGCACCAGCTCGCGCAGCACTGCATCGCTGATCAGCTCCACCCGCTGAATCTCATGGGAGGTGCGGAAGCCATCGAAGCCATGCAGCAGCGGCACGCGCCCCGCCAGGCTGGCGGCGGTGGCTATGGCGGCGAAATCGCCGCATTCCTGCACCGATGCCGCCATCAGCAACCCCCAGCCCGTGCCGCGGGTGGCCATCAGATCGCTGTGGTCGCCGAAGATCGACAACGCCGAGGTGGCCAGGC
>JBEDHJ010000027.1:0-20403 GCA_041174205.1 Cyanobacteriota bacterium
GCCGGTCTCAGGGTCCTGCCGGCCCGCTCGCCAGCCCCGACGCCCCACCCCCATGGCCGACACGCTGATCAAATCCACCACTCGCCACGTGCGCCTGTTCACGGCCCGGGTGGAGAACGGCCAGCTGGTGACCGACCCCCATCAGCTCACCCTCGATCTCGATCCCGACAACGAATTCCTCTGGGACACCAGCAGCCAGGAAGCCGTGCAGCAACGCTTCCGCGAGTTGGTGGAGGCCCACGCTGGTCATGACCTGAACGACTACACGCTGCGGCGGATCGGCTCGGAGCTCGAGGGCAAAATCCGTGAGCTGCTCCAGGCCGGCGCGCTCCGCTACAACCCCGACTGCCGCGTGCTGAATTACTCGATGGGCCTTCCCCAGGCCCCACAGAGCGCATGACCCGCTCTCGCAGCAGCCGCGGCTACGACGACGATCGCTACGGCTACCCGGATGACCGGCGTGGCCGCGAACCCCGCGGACGGGACAGTTACGACACACCCCGGCGTGGCGGCAGACCAGGGGGTCCTGCGGGCGGCCCTGGTGGCGGAGGCGGTGGTGGTTTCCAGTTCAACGTGGCCAGCGGAGCGATCCTGGCTGGGGTCCTGGTTGTGGGCATCGGCATCGGCACCGGCATCTCCAGCACCACCCAGGGCGATCAGGGCAACATCGCCAGCTCCCAGCAGCTGGACATGGCCGTGCCTGATCCCGAGTTCTGCCGCCAGTGGGGCGCCAGCGCTTTCGTGATGGACATTGAGCTGTACACCACGATGAACCCCAGCACGAGCTTCGTGACCCAACCACAGCTCAAGCCCGGTTGCGTGATCCGCCGCGAGAACTGGAGCGTGCTCCAGAAGGAGGGCGCCGTGACCGCCGAGCAGATGCGCCAGTGCAAGCAACGGATGAACACCTTCGCCTACATCGGCTCGGTGAAGGACAAACCTGTGGTGCGCTGCGTCTACCAGACCGACACCAGCGAGAACAAATTCCTCACCAAGGGCGTGGCGGATGACACCGTCGGGGTGACACCGGAAGCGGATCAGTTCTGATCCGCTGTGGCGGTCTCGGCGGCCGACGGCTGGTTCTGAAGCAGCGGCCGACGCAACGGGCTATCGGGGCTGGCGAAGACCGGCAACACCTCTTTTCTGAAGGCATCGGCCGCCCTCGAGCAGTAGCGCGAGGGGTGGCTGATCAACTTCAGTTGGCGCCGCACGGACAGATCCGCCAGGGCTGGGCGATGCAGGCTGCCGGCCGCGAGCTCGCGCTCGATCGACACCACCGGCAGGAAGGCCGCACCCAGGCCGCTCTGAACAGCGTTCTTGATGGCCTCAAACGAGTTGAGCTCCATCTCGATTTTCAGGCGTGACACATCCAGCCCCGATCGCGCCAGCAGCTGGTCGACCATCTTGCGGGTGGTGGACTGGGCATCCAGACAGACGAAGCCCAGGCGGTAGAGATCGTCTTTGCTGAGCTCCGGCAGGCGGGCCAGCGGGTGCTTGGTGGGCAACACCAGGGCCAGCTCATCGCTGGCATAGGGAACCACCTGCAGCAGCTCGTTCAGTTCGCTGGGCAGCTCGCCGCCGATGATGGCTAGATCGATCTGGCCGTTGGCCACGCTCCAGCCGGTGCGGCGGGTGCTGTGCACCTGCAGCTGGACGGCCACATCGGGATATTTCTGGCGGAACAGACCAATCATCCGCGGCATCAAATAGGTGCCGGTGGTCTGGCTGGCGCCCACGATCAGCGAGCCGCCCTTGAGGTTGTGGAGATCGTCGAGGGCGCGGCAGGCCTCCTGGCACTGGCTAAGGATCCGGTCGCAGTAGCTCAGCAGTAGATGCCCTGCCTCGGTGAGCTGCGCCTTGCGACCACCGCGATCGAACAGCGACACATTCAGCTGCTTCTCCAGGTTCTGGATCTGCAGGCTCACCGCCGGCTGCGTGACATACAAGCTGTCGGCCGCTTTCTTGAAGCTGCCCTCGCTGGCAATGGCCCGCAGGATGCGCAGCTGATCAAGAGTGAAGGGCAGATCAGCCATGCAGGGGCGCAGGGATGCTGCGGGAAGCAGAACTCTAGGGGCCCTCTCGGGTCGTTCTGGCAACTAGGGAGAATCAGCCCACCTCTTGCGCCGGCAGGCCTGTGACTCCCACCAGCGATCTCCACCACAGCAGCTGGGTGATGCTGGCGCTGCTCCTGGGCTTCGCCGTGATCCACAGCGGCGGTGCCTCGCTGCGCTACTGGGGCGTAGAGCGGATCGGTGAACGGGCCTGGCGGCTGCTGTTTGCAGCGGTGAGCATCCCGTCAGCCGTGGTGGTGATCGGCTACTTCCTGGCCCACCGCTACGACGGCGTCCGACTCTGGAACCTGCAGGACCAGCCCTGGATCATTCCACTGGTCTGGATCGGCACGGCCATCAGCTTTCTCTTCCTCTATCCAGCCACCTACAACCTGCTGGAAATCCCAGCGGTGCTCAGGCCTCAAGTGAGGCTCTATGCCACTGGGATCATCCGCATCAGCCGCCATCCCCAGGCCATCGGCCAGATCCTCTGGTGCTGCACTCACCTGCTCTGGATCGGCAGCAGCTTCATGGTGGCCACCTGCCTTGGGTTGATCGCCCACCATTTGTTTGCGATCTGGAATGGTGATCGGCGCCTCGCCAATCGCTTTGGCGAGGCTTTCGAGGAGTTGCGTGCCAGCACCTCGGTGATCCCCTTTAAGGCGGTGCTCGACGGACGTCAGACGCTGGCGCTGCAAGAGTTTCTGAGGCCCGCTCAACTCGGAATCGCGATTGCGGTGGGGGTGTTCTGGTGGGCTCATCGGTTCATCGGCGCCGGGGCCACCGCCTTCAGCCGCACCGGCCTGGCCCACTGGCTGGGGTGAGTACCCGTTGGCCTGCCTACACTCGCCCTGATTGCTCCAGCACCGGATGCCCTCGCCTGCCGAACTCGCCTGGCTGATTCCGGTGCTTCCCCTTATGGGGGCTGCGCTGGTGGGCCTTGGCCTGATCAGCTTCAACCGCACCGTGAATCGGTTGCGTAAGCCGGTGGCGCTGTTGTTGATCACCAGCGTGGGTGCCGCGGCAGTGCTCAGCTACGCCGTGCTGGCCGAGCAACTGGCTGGCGCTGGGCCCACGGAAGTGCTGTTCAACTGGGCTAGCGCCGGCGCCTTCACCCTCGAGATGGGCTTCCGCGTGGATGCGCTCGGGGCCGTGATGCTTGCCCTGGTCACCACCATCGCTGTGCTGGTGATGGTGTATTCCGATGGCTACATGGCCCACGACAAGGGCTATGTGCGTTTTTTCACCTACCTGGCCCTGTTCAGCAGCTCGATGCTGGGCCTGGTAATCAGCCCCAACCTCCTTGAGATCTACGTGTTCTGGGAGCTGGTGGGGATGTGTTCCTATCTGCTCGTGGGCTTCTGGTACGACCGCGACGGTGCTGCCAATGCTGCCCAGAAAGCCTTTGTGGTGAACCGGGTCGGCGACTTCGGCCTGCTGCTCGGCATTCTTGGTCTGTTCTGGGCCACCGGGAGCTTCGGTTTTGAGCAGGTGGGCAGCGGTCTTCAGGCGGCGATTGCCAATGGCAGCGTCTCGAACGGCATCGCTGTGCTGCTCTGCCTGCTGGTGTTTATGGGACCGATGGCGAAGTCGGCCCAGTTTCCGCTGCACGTGTGGCTGCCCGATGCGATGGAGGGCCCCACCCCCATCTCCGCCCTGATCCACGCCGCGACCATGGTTGCCGCGGGCGTGTTCCTGGTGGCTCGCCTCCAGCCTGTGTACGTGCCGTTCCCTGAGGTGCAGGTGGTGATTGCCGTGATCGGCACGATCACGTTGTTTCTGGGGGCCTCCATCGCCCTCACCCAGATGGATCTCAAGAAGGGACTGGCCTACAGCACCGTGAGCCAACTGGGCTACATGATGCTGGCCATGGGCTGCGGAGCTCCAGTGGCCGGCATGTTCCACCTGGTGACCCACGCCTTCTTTAAGGCGATGCTCTTCCTGGGCTCGGGCTCGGTGATCCACGCCATGGAAGAGGTGGTGGGCCACGAGGCAGTGCTCGCCCAGGACATGCGCCTGATGGGCGGCCTGCGCAAACACATGCCGATCACCAGCAGCACCTTCTTCATCGGCTGTCTGGCGATCAGTGGGATCCCGCCTCTGGCTGGCTTTTGGAGCAAGGACGAAATCCTGGGCCAGGCCTTCGGCAGCTTCCCGGTGCTTTGGGCGGCCGGCTTCATCACCGCCGGCATGACGGCCTTCTACATGTTCCGGCTCTATTTCCTCACCTTCGAGGGCAGCTTCCGAGGCAATGACAAGGCCCTGCAAGCCCAGCTGATGGCCGCCGCCGGCAAGAGCTCTGAGGAGCATGGCGATGACCACGGCCATGCCCATGCGGACCACCCCCACGAATCCGGCTGGCAGATGGCGATGCCGCTTGCGGTGTTGGCGGTTCCCTCGGTGCTGGTGGGTCTACTGGGGGTGCCCTGGAACAGCCGCTTCGGCTATCTGCTCGATCCCCATGAAGCGGCGGAGGTCGCCGAGCACTTCAGCTGGGGCGAATTCCTGCCCCTGGCAGGTGCCTCCGTGGCGATCTCAGTGGTGGGCATCACCGTGGCGGTTCTGGCCTATGCCCTGCGCCGCATCGATCTGGCCACGGCCGTAGCCGGCCGCTTCCCCACCATCAACGCCTTTCTGGCCAACAAGTGGTATCTCGATGCCATCAACGACAAGTTGTTCGTGCAAGGCAGCCGCAAACTGGCCCGCTCCGTGCTGGAAGTGGACTCGAAAGTGGTCGATGGCGTCGTGAACCTCACCGGCCTGGTGACGCTGGGCAGCGGCGAAGGTCTCAAATACTTCGAAACCGGCCGCGCCCAGTTCTACGCCCTGATCGTCTTCGGCGGCGTCATCGCGCTTGTTGTGCTGTTCGGTGCTCTTGGGTGAGGTCTGAGGCGTTGCCCTTCCGCTGGCTGCCGCTCGCGCTGCGCGCGGCGGATGCCAGCTCCAGGCCAACGCCTCAGACACTCATCAGGGGGCAGCACTCCAAGAGCCAGGCAGGCCAGAGAGGGTGCAACCCGTCAGCTCGCCCGCCCCTCACGCGCGCCTGGGGTGTGCTCGCGGGGCGATGGCCGCCCCCGCGGTGAGCGCCCCGCGCGCACACCCCAGGCCACAACGCTCTGTGTGACATCCGCCACTCCACCGGTGCAGCAGTGGCAGTGATTTCTACACTCCGCCCAGAGCCGTTGGCCCGTCTGTGCATCTGGAAGTCGCCACGTTCCTGGCCGCCGCTACAGGCCAGGGCAGCAGCTCAGCCTTCCCCTGGCTCAGCGCCTCGATCCTGTTTCCGATCGGCGCAGCCCTCTGCATCCCCTTCGTCCCCGATCAGGGCGATGGCAAACAGGTGCGCTGGTTTGCCCTGGGCATCGCCCTGATCACCTTCCTGCTCACGGTTGGTGGGTATCTCAACGGCTACGACCCCAGCAACCCGGATCTCCAGCTGGTGGAGAAGGTGAGCTGGCTTCCCGACCTTGGACTGGAGTGGTCGGTGGGGGCGGACGGCATCTCGATGCCGCTGATCCTGCTCACCAGCTTCATCACAGCCCTGGCTGTGCTGGCAGCCTGGCCGGTGAGCTTTAAGCCAAAGCTGTTTTATTTCCTGCTGCTGGCCATGGATGGCGGCCAGATCGCGGTGTTCGCGGTGCAGGACATGCTGCTCTTCTTCCTGGCCTGGGAGCTGGAGCTGATCCCGGTGTATCTGCTGCTGGCCATCTGGGGCGGCAAAAAGCGGCAATACGCCGCCACCAAGTTCATCCTCTACACGGCTGGAAGCTCCCTGTTCATCCTGCTGGCGGGCCTGGCGATGGCCTTCTACGGCGGCCACATCAGCTTCAACTACACCGATCTGATGGACAAGGGCTTCCCTGCGAAGTTCCAACTGCTGGCCTACGCCGGCCTGCTGATCGCCTTTGGGGTGAAGCTGCCGATCGTGCCGCTGCACACCTGGCTCCCCGACGCCCACGGCGAAGCCACGGCGCCCGTGCACATGCTGCTGGCTGGCATCCTGCTGAAGATGGGCGGCTATGCGCTGCTGCGCTTCAACTGCCAGATCCTCCCCGATGCCCACGCGGTGTTTGCGCCGCTGCTGGTGGTGTTGGGGGTGGTGAACATCATCTATGCCGCACTCACCTCGTTTGCGCAGCGCAATCTCAAACGCAAGATCGCCTACAGCTCGATCAGCCACATGGGCTTTGTGCTGATCGGCATCGGCAGCTTCAGTGCCCTTGGATCCAGCGGAGCCATGCTGCAGATGATCAGCCATGGCCTGATCGGCGCCAGTCTGTTTTTCCTGGTGGGTGCCACCTATGACCGCACCCACACCCTGCAGCTCGATGAGATGGGCGGCGTGGGCCAGAAGATGCGCAAGATGTTCGCCCTCTGGACGGTGTGCTCGTTGGCCTCTCTGGCCCTGCCGGGCATGAGCGGCTTCGTCAGCGAATTGATGGTGTTCGTGGGCTTCGCCACCGATGACGCCTACACCCTGCCCTTCCGCGTGGCGGTTGATGGTCTAGCCGCCATCGGCGTGATCCTGACCCCCATCTATCTGCTCTCGATGCTGCGGGAGATCTTCTACGGCCAGGAGAAAGCTGAGCTGGTGGGCCACACCCAACTCGTGGATGCCGAGCCCCGCGAGATCTACATCATTGGCTGCCTGTTGGTGCCGATCATCGGCATTGGCCTCTATCCCCGCCTGATGACGGACAGCTACAAGGCTTCGATGGAAGTGCTCGTGGCCCGCGATGAGAGCGCCATGAAAGCGCTCAATGCTCCGGCGGGAGCGGGACTGATCCGGCAGGCGCCACTGCGGGCCCCGGCCCTCACTAGTTAACGAAGCAATCCGAGTGCCGATTGCTGCTGTGCAGGAACGGCTTGGTTTGCGTAGCCTCTGGCTCCGATCCCTGGCACAACGCCCGCGATGAAGCAGCTGAACTTCCTGCTGATCTTCAGTTTCGGCCTGGCAATGGTGATGTTCACCCTGGAGAACACCGCCGCCACCACCGTGAAATTCCTGCCGGGCCTGAGCACCACCATGCCTCTGGCGGCTCTACTGCTGATCGTGGGCGGCATCGGCGCCACAGCTGCCTGGGTGTTCGCCGTTTGGACCGGAGTGGCCAGGCGCGTGGAGAGCCAGATCAACCCCGGTGAGCTGGAAGCCCAGCAAGTGCGCATCCGCGAACTCGAGGAGGACGTGCAGCGCTACCGCGCCACCGTGGACGCACAGCTGGGGCTACTCCCCGCTGCCGGCGAGAGCTCAGCCCAAAGCGAAGCAGCCTGAATCGCTGATCAGGACTGGCTTGTTAGCCCTAAAGCCGATAGGGTCGGTTGAGTGCAGGCGGATCCGTGGCCACAGATGGCGCCAGGTTGGCCATCCGCCTCTTGCAGGACGCCGCTGAGCGGGGCGATCTCGACCCCTGGGATGTCGATGTGATCGCCGTCGTGGACGGCTTTCTGGACCAATTGCGCCAACGCATCGAAGTGCCTCGGCTGGTGGCGGCAGCAGGGCGGGGCGGTAGCTACGAGCAGGATCTAGCCGAAACCAGCGAGGCCTTTCTGGCCGCTTCGATGCTGGTGAGCCTCAAGGCGGAGGTGCTCGAAGCGCAGACGTTCCCACCGGAACCGCTGGCCGATGAGGATTTCAGCTTCGACTTCGATGCCGAGGGCCAAGGCTGGCTGTTGAACCCCGGTGTTGAGCTGCCGCGCAGGCCGGAACGCCATCTGCTGCGCCGGCCCGTGGCGCCGCCACCGCTGCAGCGCCCCGTGACCCTCGGGGAGCTGATCCGTCAGCTGGAGGACATCGCCGAACGGCTGGAGCAGGAGGAGGGGCAGCGCAGCAAACGCCAGCGCAGCAAGCGTTACAGCGATCGAGCCGTGATCGAGCAGGTGGCTGCCCTGGCCCACCGCGAGAAGCTCCCCGAAACCACAGCAGCCCTCAGCCAGTTCCTGCTGCAGTGGCCCCAGTCGCTGGAGTGGACGGGCTTTGAAGGGCTGGTGATGGCCTGGGCCCAGGTGGCCCCCGCTGATCTCGACAGCGATCGGGTTGGTGTGTTCTGGGCGCTGCTCTTCCTCTGCTCCCAGGGCAAGGTGGAGCTGGAACAGCAGGGTGGGCTCTTCGGCCCGCTGCAGCTCAAGCGCCTGTTGGATGAACGCGAGAGCGTGCAGCTACCGCTGCCCGCAGAACTGGGGTCAGCTCGGGGGCCGGCTCGGGAGCCCCTTGCTGCCTAGATCCCTTGCGTAGGGTGGGCCAACTCACCGAAAGCAGACAGCGCCGATGAAGGCGATGATCCTGGCGGCCGGTAAGGGGACACGGGTGCGACCGATCACCCACATCGTCCCCAAACCGATGATTCCCATCCTCCAGAAACCCGTGATGGAGTTTCTGCTGGAGCTGCTGCGGGAACACGGCTTCACCGAAATCATGGTGAACGTCTCCCACCTGGCTGAGGAGATCGAGAATTACTTCCGCGATGGCCAGCGCTTTGGCGTTGAAATCGCCTACAGCTTTGAGGGTCGGATTGAAGACGGCCAACTGATCGGCGATGCCCTCGGCTCAGCCGGCGGATTGAAGAAGATCCAGACCTTCCAGCGTTTCTTCGACGACACCTTCGTGGTGCTCTGCGGCGATGCCCTGATCGATCTCGACCTGAGCGAGGCCGTGCGCCGCCATAAGGCCAAGGGAGCCATGGCCAGCCTGATCACCAAGCGGGTGCCGCGCGATCAGGTGAGCAGCTATGGCGTCGTGGTGACCGACGCCGATGGGCGGGTGCTCTCCTTCCAGGAGAAACCGGCGGTGGATGAGGCCGCCAGCGACATGATCAACACCGGCATCTACATCTTTGAGCCCGAAGTGCTCGACTATGTGCCCGATGGGGTGCCCTTCGACATCGGCTCCGATCTGTTCCCGCGCCTGGTGGCCGACAACGCCGCTTTCTACGCGCTGCCGATGGAATTCGAGTGGGTGGACATCGGCAAAGTGCCGGACTACTGGCAGGCCATCCGCAGCGTGCTGCAGGGCCAGGTGCGTCAGGTGCAGATCCCTGGCAAAGAGGTGCGGCCCGGCATCTACGCCGGCCTCAACGTGGCCGCCAACTGGGACAAGATCAACGTAGAGGGCCCGATCTACGTGGGCGGCATGAGCCGCATCGAGGACGGCGCCACCATCATTGGCCCCGCGATGATCGGCCCCAGCTGCCACATCTGCGAGGGCGCCACGATCGATAACTCGATCATCTTCGATTACTCCCGCATCGGCCCCGGCGTGCGGTTGGTGGAGAAGCTGGTGTTTGGGCGCTACTGCGTGGACCGCAATGGCGATCACTTCGATCTGCAGGAAGCTGCCCTCGACTGGCTGATCACCGACGTGCGCCGTCAGGATCACGTGAGCCCCTCACCCCAGCAGAAGGCCATGGCCGAACTGCTGGGCACTGATCTGGCGATCAGCAACGCGAGCTGAGCCCAGCCCGCTCCAGGATCAGGGGGATCCGCTCCTCGGCCTTCACGGCCATCAGGTGCACCCCCTGGGCGATCCCGGCATAGGCGGCCACCTGTTCGGCGGCGATGCTGATGCCCTCATCCGCTGGATTGGCCGCAGCAGCCAGGCGGTCGATGATCGCCTGCGGAATGTTGGCGCCGGGCACGACGCGGTTGATGAAGGCAGCGTTCTTGGCCGACTTGAGCAGGAACACCCCCGCAAGCACCGGCAGACCGAGGGGACCGGTGATCTCCCCCACGAAGCGCTTCAGGCATTCGCCATCCATCACCATCTGGGTCTGCAGGAAACGGGCGCCGGCCTGATGCTTGCGAGCGATACGGCTCTTGAGGCCGCTCCAGCTGGGGCTCTGAGGATCGGCAGCCGCTCCGGGGAAGAGATCCGTGGCCCCATCCGCCAGCACGCCCTGCACCGGATCGATCCCCTGATTGAGGGCCCGCAACTGCTGCAGCAACCGAACGGACTCGAACTCGTTCACCGGCCGGGCCTTGGGTTGATCACCGGCCCGCACCGGATCGCCCGTGAGACACAGCACATTGCGGATGCCGAGGGCATGGGCACCGAGCAGCTCGGCCTGCAGGGCAATGCGATTGCGATCACGGCAGGCGAGTTGCCAGACGGGCTCAATCCCCTCATCCAACAGCAGCCGGCACACCGCCAGGCTGCTCATCCGCATCACGGCACGGCTGCCATCGGTGACGTTCACCGCGTGCACACGCCCCTTGAGGGCACGGGCGTGGGCCAGGGTGCCGCTCACATCGCCGCCCCGCGGCGGCATCACCTCGGCCGTGATGGCGAGGGAGCCCACCTCCAGTGCCTGCTGCAGCCCCAAAACGCCCGCGTTCAGATCGGGCCATCATCAACCACAGGCCCATACGGGGGGCCTGTTCGCCATGCGTCGCTCTCCCTAGAGTGAGTGCTCGGCCTTCTGGCGTGGATGGATCTCTCGGAGCGCGAACTGGAGATCATCGATCTGGTGGCTCAGGGGCTCACCAATCAGGAGATTGGTGAGCGGCTGATGATCAGCAAGCGCACGGTGGATAACCACGTGAGCAACGTGTTCACCAAAACCGGTGCCAAGAACCGCGTTGCGCTGCTGAACTGGGCCATGGACCACGGCAAGATCTGCCGCGACGGCTTCAACTGCTGCAGCCTGCCCCAGGACGAGGACTAACCCGCCAGCTCAACCACAAGGGACGCAGCCTCAGCGGAGAACTCATGCACCAGCGGCTCCAGGCTGAAGCTGCCTTCGGCCAGGTCGAACAGCTCCGCATAGGCCAGGCAATCGGCCTGGTCACGGCCGCTGAAGCGAAGCAGTCCTTGCTGGTCGTAGAGCCCGAGCACCGAGCATCGATCAATCCTTAAGAGAATCCTAAGCCTGCTCAGCAGTGAGAACCAGCAGCCAGCTCTGCCGCTCGGCGGCGGGCCAATGCTGGAAGGGGGTATGGGCCAGAGCGGCATTACTGAAGGCGCCGACCCCGGTGATCTCACGACGGCACCAGTCGGGCAACTGCAAGGGCTGATCCTCGTGCTCAAGCTCAACCTCTGCGATCACCAGCGGGGCATTACCGGCATCAAACACATCCAGCACCCAATCGCCCCCTGGCAGGTCCAGCCCATGGCGCCATTTGCTCAACCGGGCGCTGCTGCGCTCCAGCAAGGCCTCCGCATCAGTGGCTGGGATGGCGTATTCGAACTCCTGGCGGGCAATGCCAGCGGCGGGATATTTGAGGGTGAGCCAGGCCGCACCGGCCCCATCGCTGCGCACCCGCAGGGTGAGGCCATCGGCGGATCCGGCCAGATAGCCCTGCTGCAGCCGCCGGCTCCAGGCCACCTGCTCGCGCCAAGCCTCACCGCTCACCAAAAAACGCCGCTCAATCTCCAGGGCCATGGGGTGTTCAGTTGGGGGAGGGTTCAGCCGCCGTGAGGCTGCCAGCCCAATGCAGCTTGCGGGTGAGCGTGCGGTAGTAGGAAGGGCTCTGCTCCAGCAGCACCATCAAGGCGTGGTGAGGAGAGCGGCGCACATCGCAGCGATCGCCGGGCTCAAGCACCGTGGCGTGGGCGCCGTCGTTCCAGAGCCGCACCCGCCGGCTCGCCTCCCCAAGGGGCCACACCGCCAATTGCGCCCTGGGCGGCACCACCACAGGCCTGCTGGAGAGGCTCATCGGGCAGATCGGATTCACCACGATCGCCTCCACGCCGGGATGCAGGATCGGGCCGCCAGCGGCCATGGAATAGCCGGTGGATCCGGTGGCGGTGGAGATGATCAGGCCATCGCCGCGGTATTGATCCACCACCTCGCCATCAATCTCCAGTTCCAGAACACAGGTGGGCGACACCTCATCGAGACCTGGACGGAAATAGAAGTCGTTGAGCGCGGCATAGACCGCATCGCTGCGATCCGTGCGGGCCTCGAGCATCATGCGCCGCTCCAGCGCGAAGCGGTCATCCCGGAGACGTTGCCAGAGATCCTGCTCGCCCTCACCGCCGTGGCTGAGCAGTTTGCGTTCATGGGTGAGGAAGCCGAAATGGCCGCCCACGTTGAAGCAAAGGATCGGCACCCCCAGGGGGGCTAAGTGGCGGGCCGCCCCCAGCACCGTGCCATCGCCGCCGAGCACCACAGCCAGATCCGGCGGGCCGCCCTCATCAGCCAGCAACCCAGGGAAGGGATTGGCGCTGGCGCCACTCATGGCCACCGCCACCCTCACACCCTGCTCGCGCAGGGTTTCAGCACTGCGGCGTGCTTGACGCAGGGCCGCTTGGCTCGCGGCCCTGTGGATCAGCCAGACGGTGTCAAGGCGCATGGCACAGGTGCAGTGCCTCCAGCCTGGCTACCAGCGCAGCAGGTTGAAGCGCTCCATGTCCACCGTCTCACGGTTGCGGTAGAGGGAGAGCAGGATCGCCAAGCCCACGGCGGCTTCTGCGGCAGCCACGGTGATCACAAAGATGGTGAACACCTGGCCGCGAATCAGCTGACCATCCAGATAACTGGAGAAGGCCATCAGATTGATGTTCACGGCATTGAGCATCAGCTCGATGCTCATCAACACGCGCACCGCGTTGCGGCTGTTGATCAGACCCCAAACACCTGTACAGAACAGGATGGCCGCCAGGGCAAGGTAGGCCTGCAGGGGAACAGTGGTGGGCAGCTCGAGGTTCATCAGTTGGTCTTCTCCAGCAGCAGAGGGGTGCGCGATTTCTCGATCAAACCCTGATCGGCGGGTTCACCGGTGGCAATGTCCGCCGCGAGCACGTCACGGCGGGCCAGCACGATCGCACCGATCATTGCCATCAGCAGCAACACAGAGGCCAGCTCAAAGGGCAGCAGGTAATCGCTGAAGAGGTGTTCCCCAATGCGGATCGTGGCTTCCTCACCCACCGGCTCCGGACCAGGGGTGGCCCAGGGTGTGGTGAAGGCCACCCGCAGCAACAGGGCAAACAACCCGGCACACACAGCACCGGACAACAGCCGGCGCAGGCCAAGACCAGGGATCGCTGCGAGGTTTTCCTTCTTGTTCACGAGCATGATCGCGAACAGGATGAGAACGTTCACCGCGCCCACGTAGACGAGCACCTGGGCGGCAGCGACAAAGCTGGCGTTGAGCAGCAGATAGAGCCCGGCCACCGACAGGAACACGCCCCCGAGCAGGAAGGCGGAATAGACGATGTTGGGCAGAAGCACCACGCCGAGAGCGCCGATGGCCACGACGGCCGACAGCACCGTGAAGCAGATCAGCTGAGTGGAGGAGGCGATGGTCATCAGGCGTTCTCCTCGCTCGAAGCGGCAGGGGCAGTCTGCACCTGGGAAGGCAGCTGACCAGCCCGGGGACGGCTGGGATCCACGCCGTGAGGATCCATCTCACCCTTGGGCAGATAGGCCAGCTCCCGCAGGGGGATCACCGCCGGATCGCTGGTGACGCTGGTGGGCAGACGCCCCAGGGCGACGTTGTCGTAATTGAGGCTGTGGCGATCGAAGGCCGCCAGCTCGTACTCCTCGGTCATCGAGAGGCAGTTGGTGGGGCAGTACTCCACGCAGTTGCCGCAGAAGATGCACACCCCGAAATCGATCGAGTAGTTGCGCAGCTCTTTCTTCTTGGTGGCTTTGTTCATCACCCAATCCACCACTGGCAGGTTGATCGGGCAGACGCGCACACACACCTCACAGGCGATGCACTTATCGAATTCGTAGTGGATCCGGCCCCTGTAGCGCTCCGAAGGGATCAGCTTCTCGTAGGGGTATTGCACCGTGATCGGACGCCGGCGCAGGTGGTCGAACGTGACCGACAGGCCTTGGGTCAGGTAGTTGGCTGCACCCACCGCGTCGCGGGTGTAGTCACCGACTTTCTTGAGAAACCCGAACATGAACAGGCGAGCAGGGGCGGAAGCGCCGGCACCATGATGGCCCGGCCAAACGGGGGTATGGGGTCAGCCGCCGAAGAAGGCGGGGAACGCGAGCTTGAGGCCGGCGGTGACGAGCAGGTTCACCAGGGCGATGGGCAGCAGGAATTTCCAGCCCAGATCCAGCAACTGGTCGATGCGCACCCGGGGCACGGTCCAGCGCAGCAGGATCGCGAAGAACACCAGCAGATAGGCCTTCAGCACGGTCATGACGATGCCGGTGGTGGCCGTGATCACCTGCACCAACGGCGCATCGATGGGCTGACCGGTGAGATTCACGATCCACTCCACCGGCAGGGGGAACCCCCAGCCACCGAGGTAGAGCACCGACACCAGCAGTGCCGAGAGCACCAAGTTGATGTAGCTGCCCAGGTAGAAGAGGGCGAACTTCATGCCGGCGTACTCGGTCTGGTAGCCAGCCACCAGCTCTTCTTCTGCCTCAGGGAGGTCGAAGGGCAGGCGCTCGCACTCCGCCAGGGCGCAGATCCAGAAGATGGCGAAGCCCACGGGCTGGCGCCAGATGTTCCAGCTGAGGATGCCCGCGCCGGTCTGCTGGTTGACGATGTCGACCGTGCTGAGCGAGTTGCTCATCATCACGATCGCCAGCACGGCCAGGGCCAGGGGAATCTCATAGGAGATCGACTGGGCAGCGGCGCGCAGACCTCCGAGCAGCGAATACTTGTTATTGGAGGCGTAGCCAGCCATCAGCAGGCCGATCGGCTGGATGCTGCTGAGGGAGATCCAGAGGAAGATCCCCACGCCCACATTGCTGATCAGCAGGTTCTGACCGAAGGGCACCACCAGCCAGCTCAGGATCACCGGCACCAGCACCAGAACCGGGCCCAGGGTGAAGAGCAGGCCGTCAGCCCGGGCCGGGATGATGTCCTCCTTGAACAGCAGCTTCAGACCATCAGCCAGGGGCTGCAGGATGCCGAGAGCGCCCGCGTATTCAGGGCCGATGCGCTGCTGCACCGCCGCGGAGATCTTGCGCTCCAGCCAGACGTTGACCAGCACGCCCACCACGGCCGCCACCAGCACCAGCAGCATCGGCAGCGGCAGCCAGAGCAGGTGCGCGGCGCCCGGGGAAAGACCGAAGCCCTGAAGCAGGTCGGTGAAGCTGGCCTCCAGGTCGAGGCCGGCGCTCACGACAGCGGGATTGGCGAACACCATGGGTGGCCTGTGGATGGGGGCAACTTAGGCGGCCGCAGCCGCAGGCGGGTCAGCGTGATTCCAGCGACGACCAGGCACGGCCGCTGGAGCCGGTGTAGATCTGCGTGGGCCGGTAGATGCGGTTGGCGCCGAGCTGCTCCTTCCAGTGGGCCAGCCAGCCGGCCGTGCGGGCAATGGCAAAGATGGGCGTGAACAGATCCACCGGGATGCCGAGCTTGCGGTAAACGAGGCCGGAATAGAAATCCACGTTGGGGTAGATGCCCTTGGGCCCCAGGCGCTGCGCCGCCACCTCCTCGAGCTTGCGAGCCAAGTCGTAGAGGGGATCGTGGCCGAACTGATCAAACAGCTGCTCTGCCAGCTTCTGCAGGATCACGGCGCGCGGATCCTTCACCTTGTATTCGCGGTGGCCGAAGCCCATGATCTTGCGCTTCTCGGCGATGGCCTGATCCAGCCAGGGCTCCACCTGATCGGCCGTACCGATGCTCGCAAGCATTTCCAACACGTCTTCATTGGCGCCGCCATGGAGCGGGCCTGCCAGGGTGCCCACCGCCGAAGCCACCACCGCGTAGGGATCGGTGAGGGTGCTGGCCGTGACCCGTGCACTGAAGGTGCTGGCGTTGAGGCTGTGCTCGGCGTGGAGGATCAGGCAGGCATCGAAGATGCGGGCTGCCAGGGGATCGGGCTCCCGCTCGGTGAGCATGTAGAGGAAGTTGGCCGCGTAGGGCAGATCGTCGCGGGGCTGAATCGGGTCCTGCCCTTTGCGGATCAGCTGAAACGCCGCCACCATCGTGGGGATCTTGGCGATCAGGCGCACCACCGCCGAGACGATGTACTCGGGGTTATCGAGCGCTCGGCGTGAATAGAAGAGACCCAGGGATGCGGCGCTGCTCTGCAGCGCATCCATCGGGTGCCCCTGGGAGGGGAAGCACTTCATCATGTCGCGGATGCGGAAGCTCACCCGCCGGTGCATCTGCACCTCGTGCTCAAACTCCCGCAGCTGAGCCGCCGTGGGCAACTCGCCCCAGATCAGCAGATAGGTGGTTTCCAGGAAGGTGCTGTGCTGCGCCAGCTCCTCCACGCTGTAGCCGCGGTAGGTGAGCAGTCCGCGCTGACCATCGATGTCGCACACCGCGGACTGGGTGGCAGGCACACCCTCAAGGCCGGGGCGATAGGTCGGGGCCGCTGCCGCACTCACGTCAGCTGGCGCTGCACTCACCATGGCGTGATCCACCTGATCTGTTTCGGCAACCTAAGGCTGATCCCGGCGCGCTTCGGTGCCATCAGCCACCACACGCGGGTGTGGAACGGGATCCCAGCAGCACCCGCGGCGGCAGCAACAACTCCAGCCGCGCTGCACCCATCAACCCACCTGTCGGGGAAGCTGGGCACTGCAACAGGGCCGCACCGGCCTTCTTGAGCTGCAGGGCCTCCGGTGCCAGGGCCATGGGCACACCGATCAGCAGCGCCGCCAGGGTGCTGAGATCGGGTTCATGACCCACCAGAGCCAAGCGCCGCCAGGAGGGCCTGGGGGAGACGGGCCCCAACCAACGCTCCAGCAGTGGCAGGGGATCAGCCAGCGGAGCAAGGGCTGCGGCCAGCTCCAACTCCGGTGCCAAGCCAACTGCCACCGCTAGCTCTGCGGTCTGTCGAGCCCGCACCAGGGGGCTGCTCAACACGAGATCGCATTCCAGACCAAGCTCCTGGAGCCGGCGCAGCTGGGCCGTGGTGCGATCACGCCCCTCAGGGGTGAGGCTGCGCTGAGCATCGTCCAGGCCATCAGCGCGCTCCTCGGCAATGCCGTGGCGCAGCAGCAGCAATTCACGCTTGCGCGGCGCCATGCTCAACCCTGCAGTTGCAGCTGGGCCTTGAGCCGCAGGGCCCGGGCGGAGGGGCCGTCGGGTTCGAGGCTCAGGGCAGCGCCATCCACAAGCGGCGTCAGTGGTGTGCTGGAAAGCGCTGAGATCAGCCGCCAGGGCTTCCAATCGGCCAGCAAGCCCTGGGCGGTGACTCCATCCATGGCCCACAACACAGGGGCCTGAGGGCTGGCAAGGGCCTCCAGTTGGTCGAGCCGCGTCTGCGGCGGGTGGCGACCCTCGTCCTGCTGGTTGAGCACGGCCAGGCCCTGGCCCCACCAGGCCCAGCCATTGGCCTGGCTGCGGGCGCCGGCCAACTGGGCCTGCAGCTGATCGGGGTTGCCCTTCACGGGCCTCGATTCCAGGCGGGTCCAGGCCTGCAGCGTGAGGCCCCGGCTCTGAAGCGGCGCACCGCTGTAGCCGTCGGCCGCCAGAGCGGTCTGCAGGTCGTCGAGGGGAGGCTGCGTGGCGGGGGTGCCCAACAACCAGCCCTCATGGGTCTGAGCCACGAGCAGCGGGCCGTGATCAGCGGCGGCCACCAGCGCCGGCATTGCACCGGGCAGCTGAGCCAAGGCTTGCTGCAGCACTGGACCCAGCAACGGAGCCCAAGGGCTGGCGGCCTCACCCTCAGGAACGGGTTGGAGCAGCGAGGCGGGATCACTGAGCAGCGCCAGACTTGAGGCCGGCACCTGCAGCTGCTGCGATAGCGCGGCCGATGGCGGAGCCAGGACGGGCAAGGCGTCCTTCAACTGGGTGAGGGCCTCCACCTGCAGGCCGCGCCCTGAGGGAGAGAGGGCGGCCACCAACTCCACGGCCGGGCTGCTGTCATCCACCTGAGAAGCCGGCAGCCCCAACCATTGCTCCATCGCCTGGGGCCTGGCCGTGAGCAGCGCCACGCCGCGGCCGAGGCGGTCGACGGCCTGCTGCAAGGGGGCGCTGGCCGCCTGATTCAGTTCATCGATCTGCGACACATCCAGGGCCTGCTCCAGCACGCCACGGCCGGAGGCGATCAACACCAGGTCGTCATTGATCAAGGCCGTCGCCAGAGGCTGGGGGTCCTGGCCCAGCAGGGCGCCGCGGCCGCTGATCAGCCCCATGCCGCGATAGCTGCTGATCTGCAGATCGGTGCCCGCCAGGCTGCGGCTTTGCCAGAAGCGCTGCAGGAAGCGGCGAGCCCCTTCGCTATCGCGGCTGCGCAGGGCCAACACCCAGCCGGGCGGTTCCTTGGCGGCAGGGGGGGTGAGCAAGGCGAAGCTGCTTTCACGGCCCAGCCAGGGGGCCAGCTCAGAGGCGTAGTCCAGGCCAGCAGCAGCGAACGCTCCATCGCGCAGGCGATCCGCCGCCGCTGCCGCCTCACGCCGCTGCCGCGGCGCCGCCACGGCGCGGGCATAGGCCGCTGGTTGTTCTGGAGCCAACAGCCAATGCAGGCTCAGGGGAGCTGTGCGCGGCACAAACCGGGCCGCCAGTGGCAGCTGCAACGTCTGGCTCTGCAACCCAAGCGGACTGAGTTGCCACAGCGACCACCAGCCCGCCGCACCCAGGCTGAGCAACGCCACGGCCGCCGCCAACACTGCCGCCAGGAAGGGGCGGGCCTTCATGGGTTGCCTGCAGGACTGGCCTCATCTTTATGCATGAGAGCTGTCTTTGGCATCCCGCAGACCTCTAGCTTCTGGCGATGAGCACGCCCACTCCGATCAGCGCCCGCCAGCTGCAGCAACGGCTGGAGGCTGGTGAACCGCTGCAGCTGGTGGATGTGCGCGAGGCGATGGAGCTGGAGATGGCGCGACTGCAGGCGCCGGTGATCCACCTGCCCTTGAGCGAATCCGAGCGCTGGATCGGCGCGCTGCGGGAGCTGCTGGATCCGGAGCGCGAGGTGGTGGTGCTGTGCCATGCCGGCGTGCGCAGCTGGCAATTCGGCTGCTGGCTGATGGAAGCCCAGGGATTCCCGATGGTGTGGAACCTGCAAGGCGGCATCGATGCCTGGAGCGTGGAGGTGGATCCCAACGTTCCGCGCTACTGAACGCACTGCTGAGCGAACAGGGCCCCTACGATCCCCGCACCCACTGCGTCTGGCGCCTTCACCGTGCAGCCGTTGCCCCGCCGGCAAGAGCAGGTGCTACAGGCCACCGTTCGCCACTACGTGGACACCACCGAACCGGTGGGCAGCAAAACCCTGGTGCAGCGCTTCGGCCTGGAGGCCAGCCCGGCCACGATCCGCGCCGCCATGGGTGCACTGGAGCAGCGCGGGCTGCTCACCCAACCCCACACCTCCGCCGGGCGGGTGCCCAGTCCCCTGGGCTATCGCCATTTTGTGAACTGCCTGCTGCCGGCACCCGGTGCCGCCGCCGGCCAGTTGCAGCGTGAACTGATGGCGCTGAGCCTGCCATGGGCTGCCCTGGATGACCTGCTGCTGCATCTGGCCCGGCGCCTGGCTGATCTCACCGGCTTGCTCAGCCTGATCACCCGGCCCCAACGGCCAACCCCTGCCCTGCAGACCCTGCGCCTGGTGCCCAGTGGTGACCGTCTGCTGGTGTTGCTGGTGGATGGGGGAGCCACCGCCACCAGCCTCAATCTGCGCTTGCCCCGTGGCAGTGAGCACACCCTGCCTGCCCTGGAGCGCTGGGTGAGCGATCAGCTCACCCAGGGCTCCATCAACTGGACCACGCTCCCCACCCAGTTGCAGGGTTGTGGTGATCTGCTGCGCCAGGGGCTGCTGAGCCATCAACAGGCAGGCAGCGAACAACCGAGCAGCGCGGTGACCCTTGGACTGGGGGGCCTACTGAGCCAACCGGAATTCCAACGCAGCGAAAGCCTGCGGCCGCTGCTGCAGCTGGTGGAACGGGAACCACAACGGGTGTTGCAACCCGCGCAGGTCACCCAGCTGGGCGGCGTCTGGATCGGTGCGGAACACCCGGATCCAGCCCTGCATCAATGCGCTGTGGTGCAAGCCAGCTATGCCACCGCTGGCGGCGGGGCCGGCCAGGTGGCACTGATCGGTCCGATGCGCATGGCCTATGCCACAGCGCGTTCGGCGGTGCAGGCCGTGGCCAGCACCCTGGAACGGCTGCTCAGTTAGCCAGACTCAACCGCCCAGAGCACTGCCCAGGCGATCCGCCACGGTGTTCACATCTTTATCGCCGCGGCCGGAGAGGTTGATCACCACCTCGGTGCCCGGGGCGAGGGTGGGGCAGAGCTTGTCGAGCCAGGCAAAGGCGTGGGCCGTTTCCAGAGCGGGGATGATCCCCTCCAGACGGCAGAGCAGCTGCAGCGCATCGAGGGCTTCCGCATCGGTCACGGCGCCGTATTCAGCTCGGCCGATCGTTTTCAGATAGCTGTGCTCAGGGCCCACGCCGGGGTAATCGAGACCAGCGCTGATCGAGTGGGCTTCCTGCACCTGGCCTTCACCGTCTTGCAGCAGCAGGCTCATGGCGCCATGCAGCACACCCAC
>JBEDHJ010000028.1:0-3979 GCA_041174205.1 Cyanobacteriota bacterium
GTCTGCAGAATGCCGCCTCCATCGCCGGCATGGTGCTGACCACCGAGTGCATCGTGGCTGACATGCCCGAGAAGAAGGAAGCAGCTCCTGCCGGCGGCGGCATGGGCGGCGACTTCGACTACTGATCGCTTCGATCAAGTCAGGTAACGGGAGGGCGCGAGCCCTCCCTTTTTTGTGTCTGGTGCCGGCGGGAGTGTTACGAACGACACGAAATGCCTGCGCATCGGTAGCTTTCGCTACCAAAGACTGGGCGTGCTGCGCAGGAGGGTCGCCTCAATTGCTGAGGCGGACTTGCTTCTCCTTGCTGCTGACACGGCGCAGCATGCGGCCAACAACGGCTTTGTGCTGATCAGTGCCGCTCTGGTGCTGATGATGACCCCGGCGCTCGCCCTCTTCTACGCAGGGTTTGTGCGTAGCCGCAACGTGCTCAACACGATGGTGATGAGCTTCGCGGCCATGGGGCTGGTGAGTGTGCTCTGGGTGCTGTTTGGCTACAGCCTCGCCTTCTCGCCCGGTACTGGTCCGCTGGCGCCGTTCATCGGTGGCCTGCAGTGGGCTGGTCTGAGCAACTGGTCAGCTCCCTACGGAGATGGACAGCTCAGCCATGGTGCGGTGGCCTTCTTCCAGCTCACGTTCGCGATCATCACGCCCGCGTTGATTTCTGGTGCGGTGGTGGAGCGCATGAACTTCCGTGCCTGGATGCTGTTCGTCTTGCTCTGGAGCACCTTCATTTATCTGCCTCTGGCCCACATGGTGTGGGGACCGGGGGGTTTCCTGGGCCCCGAGGGACTGGGTGCCCTTGATTTCGCCGGGGGCCTGGTGGTGGAGATGGCTTCAGGCGTGGGTGCTGCCGTGACGGCTGCGGTGGTGGGTCGCCGCCGCAACTATCCCGAGCACAATGCGCCGCCGCACAACGTGCCTTTCATCCTGTTGGGTGCTGGTCTGCTGTGGTTCGGCTGGTTCGGCTTCAACGGTGGCAGTGGCCTGGTGGCCGGCAACCTGGCTTCGCTCGCTTGCCTCACCACCAACAGCGCTGGCGCTGCAGCGGCCCTGGGCTGGATGCTGATCGAAACCCTGCAGCGGGGCAAGCCAACGGCCGTGGGTGTGGCCACCGGTGCCGTGGCGGGTCTGGTGGCCATTACCCCCGCCGCCGGCTTTGTGAGCCCCCTCGGGGCGCTGGTGATTGGATTTGCTGCAGCCGTGTTGTGCAACTGGGCTCTGCAGCTCAAAAACCGCTCTCGCCTCGATGACAGCCTCGATGTGCTGCCCGTGCATGGCGTGGCTGGCTTGCTCGGCATCCTGCTCACCGGTGTGTTCGCCCTGGTTTCGGTGAATCCCGCCGGAGCCAACGGACTTCTGGCTGGTAACCCGGCCCAGTTTGTGATTCAGCTCAAGGCGGCTGGTTTCACTCTGCTGTGGGTGGGTGTTGGCACCTTTGTGATCCTGCAGGTGTTGCGCATGCTGATGCCCCTGCGCGCCACCGACGATCAGGAGCGGCAGGGTCTCGATATCAATGCCCACGGAGAGGAGGCCTACAACACCGAGTTCACGGTGTGAGGCTCAGTCTTTGTCCGCTGGTTTGAAGGTGAGCGCTACGCCGTTGTTGCAGTAGCGCTTGCCCGTGGGCTTGGGGCCATCGCCGAAGACGTGACCTTGATGCCCGCCGCAGCGTCTGCAGTGGTATTCGGTGCGCGGCACGATCAGCTTGAAATCCACCTTGGTGCCGATTGCCTTGGGCAGGGGCTGCCAGAAACTCGGCCAGCCGGTGCCGCTGTCGTATTTCGCCTTGGAACTGAACAAGGCCAGATCACAGCCAGCGCAGTGGAAGGTGCCGGCTCGTTTCTCCGCGTTGAGCGGGCTGCTGAAGGGGCGCTCGGTGCCTTCCTTGCGCAGCACCTGATAAGCGGCCGGGCTCAGGCGCTGCTTCCACTCGGCATCGCTGAGGTTCCACTGCGGGTCACCGGCGGCGGACGCGGCTTCAGCGGCTTTGCCCCCGACCAGCGGACTGAGCAGAGCGGTGAGGCTCGCCAGGAAAGTGCGGCGGGGCATCGTCAAGGTGGAGATCGGAAAAGCCGGGCTGAGATCAGAGCTTGAACCAACCGGCGCTCAGGGCTGTGGCCAGACCCAGGAACACGGCCAGCAGGGTCCAGGTGATCCGGTTCAGGGTGGCTTCCGCGCTGCGGGCGCTGCTGAACATGGAGCTGCCGCTGGAGGCCAGCCCGCCCATGCCATCGCCCTTGGGGCTGTGCAGCAACACGCTGATCATCAGCAGCACGCCGCTGGCCAGCCAGATCCAGGTGAAGACGGTTTGAAGCATCCGGACAGCCTAGAGGGGGCGCTCAGACCCCGAGGGTCTGTGGGATGCGACTGGGAACGGCTGGAGCTCCCACCGGTGAGATCAGGGATTGACCCGTCATCCGGGAGGGCTGGGGCAGCCCGAGGATCTCCAGGAGTGTGGGGGCGATGTCCGCCAGGCCGCCACCGCTGCGCAGTTCGACAGCATTGCCATGGCCGGGAAGCTTGCGCTGCTCCCCCTCCACCAGGATCACCGGCACCGGATTGGTGGTGTGGGCAGTCCAGGGCCGACCATCGGGGCCTTCCATTAGCTCCGCATTGCCGTGGTCTGCGGTCACCAGCAGGGTTCCGCCCATTCGATTGGTGGCTTCCAGCAACCGGCCAACGCTCTGATCCACGGTGGCGATCGCTTCCATCGTGGCGGTCATCTCGCCGGTGTGCCCCACCATGTCAGGGTTGGCATAGTTGATCACCACCAAGGCGTAGACGCCCTTGTTGATCGCTGTGATGCAGCTGTCGGTGAGTTGTTCGGCCGACATCGCCGGGGCTTGGTCGTAGGTGGCGACGCGGGGCGAGGGCACCAGGTGACGATCTTCACCGGGATAGGGCTGCTCGATCCCCCCATTCATGAAGTAGGTGACGTGGGGGTATTTCTCGGTTTCTGCGGTGCGGTACTGGCGCAGCCCTGCCTCCGAGACCACCTGACCCAGGAGGCCATCGAGGGATTCGGGTGGGAAGGCCACGGCCACGGGCAGACCGGCTTCGTACTGGGTGAAGGTGACCACCCCCAGCTCTTGGATCAGGTCGCGTTGGAAATCGCTGAATTCAGGCAGCACAAGGGCCCGCATCAGCTGACGCACCCGGTCGGGGCGGAAGTTGAAGCACACCAAACCGTCGCCGGATCCGATGCAGCCGCCGCCGACCCGGGTGGGTTCCACAAATTCATCGGTGACGCCTGAGGCGTAAGCGGCGTCCAGCACCTGCTGCGGTGTGGCATCGACGGGCTCGGCCGGATCGCACAGCAGCCGGTAGGCCTTTTCCGTTCGGTCCCAACGGTTGTCGCGATCCATGGCCCAGTAACGGCCGCAGATGGTGCTGATCCGGCCGATGCCGGCCTCGGCAATCTGCGACTCGATGGTGCGCAGGAAGTCCGGGGCGCTCTGGGTGGGGGTGTCGCGCCCGTCCGTGATCACATGGATGCACACATCCGAGAGACCGCGGCCCGCAGCCCAGCGCAGCAGACCGCCGAGGTGGTTGATATGGCTGTGGACGCCGCCATCGGAGCAGAGTCCGATCAGGTGGAGTGTGTGGCCACTGGCGAGGAGTCGATCGGCCAGGGCGTTGAGCTCTGGGTTGTCGCTGAGGCTGCCGTCGCGGACGGCCTGGCTGATCCGCACCAGCTCCTGGCGGATCACACGGCCAGCCCCGATGGTGAGATGACCCACCTCGGAATTGCCCATTTGATCGTCGGGCAGGCCCACATCGGCACCACTGGCTTCGATCAGGGTGTGGGGATAGGCGTGCCACAGCGCGTCCATTACCGGGGTGCTGGCCGCTCGAATCGCGTTGTGAGCATCGTCGTGGCGGTAGCCCCAGCCATCGAGGATGCACAGCACGACCGGTGCCGTTTTGCGCCCTGGATTGGCGCCGGCTGACGAGCCCGATGCTGAGCCTTGATCGGTTG
>JBEDHJ010000029.1:0-5574 GCA_041174205.1 Cyanobacteriota bacterium
ATCCGTTGAGAGTGTTGGAGCAGGGGCCGGATCGTCAGCGCGCTCCTACCTGGTGCTCAGGGGGGGTGTCGTCCATCAATGGCGCCTCCGAATCCCGATGCCATCACGATGAACCCGCCGAAAAGCTCCGGCAACCGGCGGAAGGCGATCGACATTGGTCTTCACCGAGCGCAATCCGCCTTCATGAAGGGGGCTTCATGAAGGCGCGCGGCTCACCCCTCGCGCAGCCCCAACAGACCTGAGCAACACTGCTTTCACCTCATACCCCTGCTGGTGTTGCAAGCACCCGAGGCCCTGGCGAAAACCACCCGCACCTTCAGTGGCTCCAATCCCGGGGAGGTCGAGAAAAACGCTCGTCAAGCTGGCTACAGCTATCCCGAAGGCGCCATGAACTGCTCCAGCCGCTGCGAGCAGCGCTGGGCGAAGGACTGATCCCAAGTCCTACTCAGGGCAGGGGTGCGAGCAGCTCCACGAGATACTTGCTGAGCCGGAAGGACGACTCCCCCGGGTAGACGATGTCGGCTATACGCCAACCCTGAGTCGGCGATGGCTCCATCACGTAGTGCAGCTGCTGCGGAGCTTCCCCGGTGCGGCCACGCAGGCCGGCCCGCACGGCCAGCTCGGCAACCACTGCGCCGCTGGTCTCACCCGTACATCCCTCCACCTCGGCGCCAAAGGTCTCAACCTGCGTGCCGCTGAACAGGTCAAAGTCGATGAAGCGACCGTCTTCGGGTCTGAGGGCGGTGGCCTGCTGGAGCAGCGCCGCCAATCCAGGGGTGAAACGCGGAAGCTGGCTGGCGATCAGCATTGGGCCGGGCCGGCTCTGGCGCTCCAGCTGCCAGCGATAGAGGCCATCCAGCTGCTCGATCACCCCGGCGGGGCAAGGGGCCGCCACCCCGGCCACTGGCATGGCCACTGCCAGCAACGCCACCAGCCCACCGATTCGCCTCATCGCAGCAGCACCGCAATCCTGTTGCCATTGATGGCATGGGTGAACACGGCATTGCCCTGCACCAACACTTGCCGTTGCCAATCACCACCCAGCGAATCCCGCAACAGTGAGAGGGGGAACCCCTCCTCAATCAACCGATAGGTCATCGACAGACCGTCCTGCCAATGGATCGTGAGGCTGCCGTTGGCATGGTGCACATCGCGGCAGCCAATCACCTGATCGTTGAAGGCGCAGGCCTTCCATGGTTCAGCCGAGGCGCTGCTCAGGGCGCCCAGTACAACCCCCCAAAACACTCCCGCAGCGCCTGAGGAAGCCCACCAGACAGGCTCAGTCTTTGCTGGTCTGGGCATCGATCCGGGCCCGGAGTTCTTCGATCTCTCGGCGTAATCCCTCAGCGGTGGGATCGGAATGGCCAACACCTGCGCGGCCCTGGTCGTCGTAGGCGCGCAAACCCCGAAACATCAACCCGCCACCGGCCGCAATCATCACCACGTACACACCGAGCTGCCAGAGCGTGACGGGCATGAACGTCATCCGCAGGCTATTCAACACACCCACCAGCAGCGCGGCGAGCGAAGCCCAGATCAAGAGGTTGGCCCAGCGGCGACTGGTGCCTGCAAACAGCAAACACACGCCGATGCCGAGGGGAACCATTAACAACCCCATCCCCGGTGTGCCCCAGGGCATGGCCTCAACGCCACCGCCCCATCGCCCGAAGCGCCCCCACATCAGCTCCGAGCGCACCATCACCTGATTGGCCAGCAGGAACCCCCCTGCTCCAAACAGGCATCCACCCACCAGGAACTGAACGAAATCTCCCGCAGCATCACGGCGCGCCATCGCTTGTTCTGCAGCAATGGCCTCAGCCTGGCCCGGAGATCACCCTCCGGCCACCCATAGTGAGCGGGAAAGCACTGCAGCCCGTGAAAGAAATCAGCCTGCTTGAACTGGTGTTGCGCGCTGCGGGGCGCATTGCGGCGGTCTCGGGTGTGATCGCCCTGCTGGTGTGGCTCACCTGGGTGATGCTCGACGTGAAGAACATGCAGTCGGGCTTCACGCTGCCCTACTGAGCTTCAGCCTCCAGGGCCTGATGCTCCTGCCAGGCCCGCTGCAGGTCGATGCGGGTGACCCGATAACCCAGGCGCCGCGCCGCCAGGATCAGCTCCTTGCGGGAGCGGCAGTGCTTGAGAGCGCGCTGCATGGACGCATCGGCTTCAGCATCTGACACCAGCCGCTCCAGTTCAGACCAGCTCATGGGAACCAACCCCTGGGTCTCTCACCATGCCAAGAGGATCCGCATCGCGCCAGGTTCCGCGGATCACACTTCAGCGCACTGATCAGCCCCCAAAGGGCAGCGAGGAGTGGTGGAGAACGATCCGGGTCGAACCATCCGGCTCCCCCATGAATGCCCAGGGCTTGATGTCAAAACCCTTGTCGCTCGGGACGGCGGGATCACCACGCTGCCAGTACGCTTGTATTAACAGCAGGCTGTGGATGAGCGAGCCCCGGTTTCTGGCGGTGCAGGTGGGAGATCTGGTGGCGGTCCAGGCCTGCGGGGACTGGTGGATGGGTCAGGTGATCCACGCCGAAGGCGGTGCACGCTGCAACGCCAACTCGCTGTTTCAGATCGCCTGCATCGACAGCGGCGTGATCCGCACCGTGAATGCCGATGCGGTGGTGGACATCGTCTGCACCAAGGCTGACGCCGGCTCAGGAACGCTCCAGACGACGCACAATCACGGTCATCAAAACCAGCGAACCGGCCAACGCAATCAGGAGAGCAATCGTCATGGGGGAGGCCGGCAACGGCGCTGATTCTGACGTGCTGGTGTTTGTGTACGGCAGCCTCAAACGGGGCATGGCCCATCACAACCAGCTGCAGGGGGCGTGCTGGCAGGGGCACGCCGAGCTGACGGGGCTGGCCCTGCACGATCTGGGTCCCTTCCCCATGGCCGTGGACGATGCAGGCGCAGACCAACCGCTGCGAGGAGAGCTCTACAGCGTCAGCGCTGCACTGCTGGAGCAATTGGATCGCTTCGAAGGGGCGCCGCGCTTATACGAACGCCAGTGGCGAACCCTGAGCGATGGCCGCGGTGTCTGGGTGTATGTGGGGCGAGCACGCCAGGTGCGCCATGCGCCGCTGATCGTCTCCGGCTGCTGGCAGGAACCCCAGCCGCGCCTCAAGCGGGCGCAACAGCCACCAGCCAGCGCCCCGCCGCCGCCAACAGCACAGCCAGCCCCGAAGCACTGAGCCAGGCCAGGCGCGAGTTGGCCAGCTGACGACGCAACAACACCACCGCCCAGAGCAACCCCAGCAACACCGCAACGCTCTGGCAGAAGGCGATCACATGGGCATCGGCCTGCCAGAACGGCGCCGAAGCCCAACCGGACACTGGCAACACCAGGCCGGCTTCAGCCATGCCGATGGGCAGATGGCGAGCCAGCAACAGTGCCCAAACCAGAGGCAGCAGGCCGTAGAGCGTGCGCGTCAGCCGGGCCGGCGAGAACCAGGGCCGCGCCAACAGAAACAGCGCCGACGGCAGAGCCAGCGCGAGACTGGCTGCAGCCAGGCGAGGCAACCAGGGGCCTTCCACCAGGCTCACGGGCGCCAGCGAGCTCCAGCCCAGCAGCCGCTGCCAGTGATGCAGGCAAACATCCCCGGCCAGCACCAGAAGCAGACCCGGCTCTCCAGGCGGAAGCGTCATCTCGCGCTGAATGTCAGCGGCCGGGGGGCGCAACGCCAACTGAACCGAGCGATGGGGGCAGGCCTGAGCGCAGGTGAGACAGAGCACACAGTTGCGGTTATCGGTGAGGTGAGCCGGATGGGTGCCCAAGGGACAGCCAGCCGTGGCCAGGCCCTCGCCGTCAGCCGGGCCACCCTTGAAGCAGGCATAGGTGCTGCAACTGCCGCTGCAGGTCCCCACCTGCGCCCGAAGCTCCGTGATGGCGAGCTTGGCGAACAGACCATTCATGCCACCCACCGGGCAGAGATAACGGCACCAGAAGCGCTTCTCGAAGCGCAACGAACCGACAACGGCACCGGCAGTGATCAACAACAGCAGACAACTGCTCAGCCAGGCCGTGTTTTGCAGATTGCACAGCTCCTCCCACAGCAGGATCAGGGCAAAACCGGCCGCCAGCAGCGGAGACGCCCAGGCATCGCTATCGCCCCGGGGCCAACGCTGCGGCTGCCAGCCCAGCCTCCTGGCCAGCCGCTGGCTGATCTCGCCCCAGACCATGAACGGGCAGAACGAACACCAGAGGCGGCCCACCAGCGGAAACCCCAGCAGGATCAGCGGCCACCACCAGGCCCAGAACAGATTGAGCGCACCGTTGTGGGCGCGATCCTGGGGGCCGAACCACAGCCACACATTCACCAGCACAAACAGCCAGCTCACCAGGCCGAACAACAACCCGTTCCAGAGCCATGGAGAGCGCATCCACTCCCTGAGCTGAGGCTTCCAGCGCCAGATGTCGAAGCGCAGGCGCTGTTGGCGCGGTGCTGTCCAGAACACGTCATCCGGAAGCACCGCAGGCCAGCTGTCTGACGCCTCCTGACGGCGCATCTGCTGCAGCGCCCGGTAGATGAGCACCTCCAACTCGCGCAGATTGTTGGGGAAGTCGTAGCTCTGAAGCCGCTTCACCACCGCTTCGGGCACCTGCGGTGGCTTGGGCCAGCCGAGTTTGCGGCTGCGTTGGCGTACACCGAAACGCAGCCATTCACCGAGGTCCTGACGCCGCACCCGCAGGGGCGGTACGCGAATCAAGATGCAACAGCGATCCAGCGCTGGAACGCTGCGCTCAGCCGTGAAGAACAAACGTCCGGCAAAACCGGTTTCGGCCAGCTGCACCAGCCGCGCCTGCAGCGGAGCCGGCACCTGATCGATTTTGTCGATCAACAGGGCCCCCTCACCCAGCAGCTCCAGCAAACCCGGCTCCTGGGCGTCGCCATGGGAGCCAAAGAGCTCGGCGCCATCGGGCCTGAGCAAGGCTCCATCGAGCCGCACCATCAGCTGGCGGCGGAGCGGAGAGCCGTAGTGGATCAAGGCCGCGAGGTTGTCCTTCTCCAGACCGGGTTCACCGCTGATCAACACGGGCCGGCGCTCTGGATCCTGAGCGGCGCTGTTGATCGACTCCCGCAGGCTGCGGGCGTAGCGACTACTGCCCACAACGCCACGGCGGGCCCGGCCCACCAGGTAAGGCGCCAGCCGCAACAGGGCGCTCTGATCAAGAAGCGGGGGCTCGGGCACACGCGCCAGGTGGCTCAACACCACTGTGATGCGCCAGCCAGGCCTGCGGTTGATACTGACCAGCCAGTTACCGAAGCCACCATGGCCCTCACCCTCTACGGCGGTGCACGCAGCCGCGCCTCCATGCCGCGTTGGTACATGGAGGAAAAGGGCATTGTCTACAACTGGCAGCTGCTGGACATGGAGGCTGGAGAGCACCGCCAGGAGCCGTTCACCCAGATCAATCCCTTTGGCAAGGTGCCAGCGCTGGTGGACGACGACCCAGCGCTACCTGGTGGACACCTACAGCTGTTTGAAAGCGGCGCGATTCTTCTGTATTTGGCTGAGCGCTTTGGCGGTGAGTGCCAGACGGCCGCCGATCGAGGCCTGGCC
>JBEDHJ010000030.1:0-7315 GCA_041174205.1 Cyanobacteriota bacterium
AGCCACCCTCCAGGTCAACGCTGATGCGCTGGGTGCGTGCCGCGGAAGCGGCATCTGGGGCTATGACCAAAGTGAACTCCTAGGGGATGCGCAGGCTCTGGTCCGCTTGCGGGCCCCGGGGACCAACGCACCACTGGCCTGGGGTGGCTGTCCACAGCTGAATGCTGTAGCCAACGCACCAATCCGGAAAAATCTAGACGGATGGTGGATCGGCACGCGGCCTGCAGCATGGGATTGCGTTGTTGATTGCCATGAGCGCACCCCATCAGGCCTGGGCGGCCGATCAGCTGGCGGCTGCACTGGAGCGCACCGCCTCCGTGGTCCAGCAGCGTCGCGCTGGTGTGAAGCCTCGGCTGGAGCGGGTGCTTGAGGCCTTCCGGACGGAGCGGCTGGGGGTGCATCACTTCGCTTCGGTTAGCGGCTACGGCCATGGCGACCTGGGCCGAGAGGTGCTCGATCGGGTGTTTGCGCGCGTGCTGCAGGCCGAGTCGGCCGCCGTGCGGCTGCAGTTTGTGAGCGGCACCCATGCCATTGCTGCGGCCCTGTATGGCGTGCTGCGGCCTGGTGATCGACTGTTAGCCCTCACAGGTCGCCCCTACGACACCCTCGAGGAGGTGATCGGCATCCGCGGCGAGGGTCAGGGGTCCCTGGCGGAATTCGGCATTGCCTACGACGAGCTCGCGTTGCTGCCCGATGGTTCGGTGAACGAAGGCGGTATCGCCGAGGCGCTGGCGCTTCCCACCCGCATGGTCTTGATCCAGCGCAGCTGCGGCTACAGCTGGCGCCCTTCACTCACGGTGGAACAGATCGGCCGGCTGGTGGAGCGGGTGAAGACGATCCAGCCCGGCTGCCTGGTGTTCGTGGACAACTGCTATGGCGAGCTGGTGGAGCTGCAGGAGCCCACGGCAGTTGGCGCGGATCTGATGGCGGGATCGCTGATCAAGAACCTGGGCGGCACGATCGCGCCCACGGGTGGCTATGTGGCCGGCCGGGCCGACTTGGTGGAGCAGGCCTGTTGCCGGCTCACGGCGCCTGGCATCGGCAGCGAAGGTGGCACGGGCTTCGATCTGCACCGCTTGCTGTTTCAGGGGTTGTTCCTGGCGCCGCAGATGGTGACGGAAGCCTTGCTCTGCGCCGAGCTCACCGCCGCCGTCTTTGAAGGTCTGGGCTATGCCGTGAAGCCACTGGTGGGTGGCGTGCGCAGCGATGTGATCCAGGCGGTGCGCTTCGGCGCGCCGGAGCCACTCAAGGCCGTCTGCCGGGCTTTTCAGGCCTGCTCGCCGGTGGGCAGTTATCTCGATCCGGTGCCCGCGCCGATGCCGGGCTACGCCAGTGAGCTGGTGATGGCTGGCGGCACCTTCATCGATGGCAGCACCAGTGAGTTCTCCGCCGACGGCCCTCTGCGCGAGCCCTACGTGCTCTACGCCCAGGGCGGCACCACCGCGGCCCATGCCGAGCTGGCCCTGGAGCGGGCGTTGCTGGCGCTCGCCGAGGGGGGGTGGTGCGGGCCGGGTATGGCCTGAGTCAGGCGCGGTGCAGGGAGACGTCGTAGTCCGTCCACTGGCGATCGGCACTCACAGCCATCAGGCCTTCGATGCGGGCCTGGGCGATCAGCAGACGATCAAAGGGATCGTCGTGCACCGGTGGCAGCTCGCTGGTCTCGATGGCGTGGCTGTCGAGAACCGGCAGCAGGGCAGCGCCGCTTGCCAGACAGTGATCGCGGAAGCAGCTGGGCGCCACGGGCAGCTTCCCGAGGCGATGTTTGATCGCCACCTCCCAGATGCTGGCAACGGATACCAAGCAGCTGTGTTGACCGATCAGGTGGCGTGTCTTCGGCTTGAGCCGAGCGTCGTCGAGGAGCCACCAGAGCATCACCTGGGTATCGAGCAGCAGTCGCATCAGCCCTGCATCAGCCGACGAACTTCGGCGTCAGTGGCTTCACTGAAGGCCGCGTCGATGGCCTCGAGTGTTGTGGAGTCCAGGGCTGATCGGAGGGTTCCGGCTTGATGAAGGCCGGCTTCGGCCTTCAGCGGCACCAGCCGCACCTGGGGTTCGCCATGGCTGGCAATCACCACGTCTTCACCCGCCAGGGCAGCTTTCACCAGCTTGGAGAGCTGATTTTTGGCCTCAAGCATGTTCACCTGCATGCCGGTGATCCGCCGCTTTGGCCAGGTTAGCCAAGACCGCAGGGGCTTTCTTGCGTCGGATCTTCCTGGCCCGGTGCCGCTGATTTCCGACAGACTGCAGCGCAGCAACCGCCCAGGCGGCATCCATGGCCTTCAGCACCCCCGACGACTGCCGTTACGCCGACAGCCATGAATTTGTGCGGGCTGAGGGGGAGCTGGCCCGGATCGGCATCAGCGCCTTCGCCGTGGATCAGCTGGGCGACATCGTGTTCGTGGAGCTGCCGGAGGTGGGCGCCAGCCTCAGCCAGGGCAGCAGCTTCGGCACTGTGGAATCGGTGAAGGCTGTTGAGGAGCTGTTGGCGCCGATCAGTGGGGTGATTGAGGCCCGCAATGAAGCGGTGCTGGCCAGCCCGGAGGAGCTGCAGAACGACCCCTATGGCGAGGGTTGGCTGCTGTTGGTGCGCCCCAGCGAGCCCGCTCAGATCGATGGGCTGATGGAGGCCTCCACCTACAGCGCCAAGGTGGATGGCCACTGATTTCGTTGCCCGCCACATCGGCCCCACGGCCGCAGAGCAGGAGCGGATGCTGGCCGACCTAGGGCTGAGCTCCCTCGATGCCTTGATCGCGGAGGTGGTGCCCGAGGACATTCGCCTCGACCCTGCCGCCGCTGCAGAAGGCCTGCCGATCGGCTGCGGTGAAGCTGAGGCCCTTGCGGAGCTGCAGCAGATCGCGGCGGCCAATCAGATGCGCCGCAGCCTGATCGGGTTGGGCTACCACGATTGCGTCACGCCGGCGCTGCTGCAGCGCCACGTGTTTGAAAACCCGGCCTGGTACACGGCCTACACCCCCTACCAGGCCGAAATCAGCCAAGGGCGCCTGGAGGCGCTGCTCAATTTCCAGACCCTGATCAGCGAGCTCACGGGCTTGCCGATCGCCAATGCCTCGCTGCTGGATGAGGCCACCGCCGCCGCCGAGGCGATGAGCCTCAGCTTTGGTGCTTGCCGCGATTCCAGCGCCCAGCGTTTCTTGGTGGATGCCCAGGTGTTGCCGCAGTCCTGGGCTGTGCTGCAGACCCGGGCTGAGCCCCTCGGCATTGAGCTGGTTCAAGTGGAGCCCGCTGCGTTGCTGGACGCTGCAGAGCGCGGAGCCGAACCCTTCTCGGGTGCCTTTGGCCTGCTGTTGCAGTTGCCCGGTGTGAATGGTGGGCTCTCCAACCCCGCCGAGCTGATCGCTGCTGCCCGGGCGGCGGGTTTGATCGTGACCGCGGCGGTGGATCCGTTGGCGCAGGTGTTGCTCGCCCCAGTGGGGGAGCTGGGGGCCGAGATCGCTATTGGCAGCAGCCAGCGCTTTGGCGTGCCGCTGGGCTTCGGTGGCCCTCATGCAGCCTTCTTCGCCACCACCACCGCCCATCAGCGCCGCATCCCCGGCCGGCTGGTGGGCCAATCCCTCGATGCGGAAGGCCGGCCGGCCCTGCGCCTGGCGCTGCAGACCCGCGAGCAGCACATCCGCCGCGACAAAGCCACCAGCAACATCTGCACCGCACAGGTGCTGCTGGCCGTCATGGCCGGCTTCTACGCGGTGCATCACGGCCCTGATGGCTTGGCGGCCATCGCCCGGCGGGTGTTGCTGCTGCGGGAAGTGCTCAAGCGCGCCCTGGCAAGCCTGGGCCTTGCGGCCGAGCCCGGCTGCGGGTTCGACACGTTGCGCCTGCGCACCTCCCACGCCCCAGCCCTGCTGGCGGCGGCGCAGGCTGCGGACTTCAACCTACGCCCCGAATCCGACGGCCTGGCGATCACCCTGGATGAGCGCAGCAGTGTGGCTGAGCTCCAGCGACTGCTCGAGGCCTTGCTACCCGCCTTGGATTCCGTGGCGGCAGCCGCGATGCCTTGCGCCGAAACCCTCTGGCTGGCACTGCAGCAGGAGCTCGATGGCAGCGAAGCCCCCGAGCAGGTCCTCTGGGCTGATCGGGTGCCGCTCCGCCAGCGCCCCTGGCTGCAGCAGGAGGTGTTCCACCGCTACCGCAGCGAAACCGAACTGCTCCGCTACATCCAACGCCTGGCTGCCCGCGATTTCTCGCTGGTGCACGGGATGATTCCGCTGGGCAGCTGCACGATGAAGCTCAATGCCGCCGCCGAGCTGCAACCGGTGAGTTGGCCAGCTTTTGCCGGTTTGCATCCATTCGCGCCGCCGGAGCAGAGCGCCGGCTACCGGCAACTGGTGGCAGATCTCGAGCAGTGGTTAGCGGCAATCACCGGTTTTGCCGGGGTGTCGCTTCAGCCCAATGCCGGCTCCCAGGGGGAATATGCGGGCTTGTTGGTGATCCGCGCCTGGCAGCGCAGCCGTGGTCAGCAGCAGCGCACCGTCTGCCTGATTCCCACCAGCGCCCATGGCACCAACCCCGCCAGCGCCGTGATGGCTGGCATGCAGGTGGTGGCTGTGGCCTGCGATGAGCAGGGCAACATCGACCGCGCTGATCTGCAGGCCAAGGCGGAGCTGCACAGCGATCAGCTGGCTGCTCTGATGGTCACCTATCCCTCAACTCATGGGGTGTTCGAGCAGGGGATTCAAGAGATCTGTGCGCTCATCCACGCGCACGGCGGCCAGGTGTATCTCGATGGCGCCAACCTCAATGCACAGGTGGGGCTGGCCAAGCCGGGCCTCTACGGCGCCGATGTGTGTCACCTCAACCTGCACAAGACCTTCTGTATCCCCCACGGCGGCGGCGGCCCTGGTGTCGGACCGATTGCAGTGGCGAAGCATCTGCTGCCGTTCCTGCCCGGCCATCCCCTGGCCGAGCGCTGCGGCGGTGAGCAGGCGATCGGGCCGGTGAGTGCAGCCCCTTGGGGCAGCACCAGCATCCTGCCGATCAGTTGGATGTACATCCGCTTGATGGGGGGTGCCGGGTTGCGCCAGGCCTCAGCGGTGGCGTTGCTGGCGGCTAATTGGCTGGCCGAGCAGCTGGAGCCCCACTTCCCTGTGCTGTATCGCGGTGTGGGGGGCCGGGTGGCCCACGAGTGCATCCTCGATTTGAGGCCCCTCAAGCGCAGTGCTGGTCTGGAGGTGGACGACCTGGCCAAGCGGCTGATGGATTACGGCTTCCATGCCCCCACCGTCAGTTGGCCGGTGGCGGGCACGGTGATGGTGGAGCCCACCGAGAGCGAAGGGTTGGCGGAGTTGGAGCGCTTCTGCCAGGCGATGGCGGCGATTCGCGGCGAGGCGGCTGCCATCGAAGCCGGCCAGAGCGATCCCTTAGACAACCCGCTCAAGCGGGCGCCGCACACGCTTGCGGCTCTGATGGCAGAGCAATGGGAACGCCCCTACAGCCGCGCCCAGGCGGGTTATCCAGCCGGTGAACAGCAGTTGGCCAGCAAGCTCTGGCCCGCTGTGGCGCGGATTGATAACGCCTATGGCGATCGCAATTTGGTGTGCACTTGTCCTTCGGTGGATGAATTGGCGACGCCAAGCCTGAGCAGGGCTTGATTTCGGCGGGTTTGCGTTTAGATTTCGCCGGAACGAAAAATGCGGAATTTCTTTTCGCATTCACCCTTGTTTTTCCACCAGGATCTGCTGCAACTGCAGGGACCACTGCGAATCGGGTGACACCGGCATCGGGGAGCAACCATGAGCGCTGACGACCAGGGAACAACGGGGATTAAGGAGCACGCTGATCTGTCGCTGCCAACCCTCGCCAGCGGCCAGACGCTGCGCGTTGAAGGCACCAATGTGGTGCGTGTTCCCTTTGGTGTGCGCCGTCCGCGCCGAGCTCGTCCGGCCCGTCCGGAGCGCTGGGCCACTGTGGTTCTGCCGTTTGTGGCGGGTGGCTCAACCCCGCCGCCGCCTCAGGCCGCCTGATTCAGGCGCCAGTCGATCAACGCTTTCACATCGTCCACGGAGCTAGCGGGTGTGCGGAAGGGCAGCAGGGTCATCGGGCTGCGTTCCGGCCGCACCAGCCAGGTGAGGTCGTTCTGAGGGATCAGGACAAAGCCGCGGTAACGCACCACCCAGCGCTGGTGAGCGGGGCTTGAGTCCAGAGCAGCCTGCATTGCCATAGCCAACTGACCCCATCATTTGAGCCGAATCGGCGGCCTTCTTCAGGGAGTTCGGTTTTTCTTCAGGCTGAGATGAACGGGCCTTACAGCCTCATCAAATCCATGCGTGAGATCCCCTGCTGTCACTGGGATTTGCCGAATAATCGGCGTTGGTGAAGAGTTGATAGAACTGTGCCCTGCGCTACATCGATCGGCCGGTGTTTGCGCTCCTGGCAGCAGGGCTGCTGTGTCAGTAGTTGGCGCCGCTGCGCCGCTGGTGGACGGCCGTGGTGGCAGCCGCATCCAGCACGGCGCCGGACTGCACCTCGGCGTAGAGCAGCCAGTGATCGCCACATTCCATCCGTTGCTTCACGGTGCACTCCAGCCAGGCGAGCGCCTCGGGTAAGACCGGGAGCCCCGCTGGGCTGTGTTCCAACTCCAGGCCGGCGAAGCGATCTGCACCTGGTGCGAAGGGTTGCAGGAATTGCTTCATCGGTCCGGTTTCTCGGCCCGAGGCCAACACGTTGAGCGCAAAGGCATCTCCCACGTGCAGCAAGGCTTCCACGGCCCGATCTTTGGCCACAGCCACGGTGAGGCCCGGGGGTGTGAAGCTGGCCTGACTCACCCAGCTGGCCACCATGGCGCCGCTGAGCTGGCTCTCGCCGCTGCCCTTCACGGTGGTGAGCACGCACAGGGAGCCCACCACGCGGCCTAGGGCCAGGACAGCCGGATTGCTGCGGCTTTCGCTGAGGCCGCCGCCGCTGGCGCGGCGCTGAGCTTTGCGCTGCTCGCTCTGCAGCTGCCGGCCCAGGGCGGTGCCGGTTTCTTCGATGGTTTTAAGGGTGGCCGCATCGGGGCTGAATTTCACCTTGATCGGCTCGAAGGCGAAGCGGAAGCCGCCATCGCGCAATTTGCTCTCCAGCAGATCGAGGGCTTCACCGCTCCAGCCGAAGCTGCCGAATACCCCCACCGGCTTGGCGCGATCGCCCTCCGCCAGCAGCGTTCCCAGGGCCGACACGATCGGTGTGGGGGCATGGCCGCCCAGGGTGGGCGAGCCGATCAGCACCGCATCGCAGCTGCGGATCGCCTCCAGCAGTTTTTCGGTGGGGGTGAATTCGCAGTTGATGCTTTCCACCCGCACGCCGGTGCGCGCCACGCCCT
>JBEDHJ010000031.1:0-14891 GCA_041174205.1 Cyanobacteriota bacterium
CTAAAGGTGATCCCACCTGTCCCAGAGGTCAGCGTTAATGCTTGTGCTCCATTCAATGTTGAATCAAAGCTGATCGCACCACTACTTGCTCCTGTATCCAGCGTGCTTCCACCACTGCTCAGACTCACCGCGTCATAAAAACGAATCGCTCCTCCAGCTCCCTGCGTACCCGTTCCACCTCCACTCGCACCGCCTGCACTCGTGATCACTGCACTCTCGAGCGTGATGGTGGTGTTACTAGGCGATGCCCCACTATCCGTATACGTATTCAGACTGATGGCTCCAGCGGCCCCGCCGTTGCTGTTCAGCTGACTCGATGCTCCACCACTCGTCGTGATCGTTCCGTCTATCGTGATTCCCGCGTTACCACTCACGTCAATCGTCACCCCTCCACCGCTATAGCCCACACCAGATGCGTTATTCGCACCTGTCGTCACAAGGTCACCATCAATAGTCACAGCACTCGTTGAATCAATATCAATTGCACCGGAATTAGCACCGGTCTTCGTGGTCGTGATTGAGGCACCACTCGCCAGATCTAATCCACCACTTCCACTCGCATTGAGATCGACTAGAGATCCCAGTGTTGCTAGATTCGCATTCACATCCAACACGCCACTGCCGCCCGTCGTCAGCGTTAGCGCTCCGCTGTCGGTACTCACCGCAGCATCCACCGTGATCCCCGACGAGCTATTCACTGTCAGGGCGTTAAAAAGAGAACTATTATTAATAAACCTCGTCGCGCCAGCACTACTCAAAACAACGGTCGATACATTATTGCTATTCGCACCACTAATTCCGTCCACACTGATAACGCCAGACCCCGTCGTCTGCAAGGTCAACTGCCCAGCTGTAATCGCTCCCAGTTCTGCATCTGAAAGCGTCAGACCTCCAGCCGTTCCTCCTAAGCCGATCGAACCGTTCCCGCTGGCTCGGATCAGCACCTGGTCAGAGCTATCTCCAAAGCTGCCAGCACCAGTAATCGATACATCATTACTATAGATAGATATAGAATTTCCGGTCGCGTTCAGTCCACTCGCCACATCCAGCACCAGCGCACCACTCGTCTGCGTCAACGTCAAATTCGTGGCTGCTGTCAACGCAGCATCCAACGTCAACGTATTGCTATTCAGCGTTAACGCTCCGCTCGTCGTCGTCAGCGATCCCTTCGCCCAATAGGTTCCTGTTCCGGCTACATTCTGGCTCAGGCTTTGCGACCTAAAGCTGCTCTCCTGCGTCACATCATCAGCCGCGTTGATCGTCACAGCTCCCAACGCCGTGACCCCTCCCACCGCTCCGTTAAACCTGATATCCCCTGTCCCACTCGTCAGCGTCAGCGTCTGCGCTCCATTCAGCGTTCCGTTAAACAAGATGTCTCCAGCACCAGAGGAACCCGTGCTGAGAGAAACTGCAGCGCCAAGATTTGTCGCCGCGGCATCAACCTCAATCGTTCCACCCTTGGTCGTCACGTCGGCATTCAGATTCAAAGTTGGAAGCTGGCCACTGGTTGGAGCACCAGTGAATTCAATGCCAACACCGTTATTGGTCATTGAAATCGCACTATTCACCGTGATTGAATTCGATGCCGATAGCACAACATTCGCTGCAGCAGCGTTGATGGTCGCAGCACTAATAGTGAGATCTGTGCTGGTATCAGAGCCATCTGAGGCTTGAGCGAGAGTGCCGGCACCTGAGCTGCCAACTACAATGGTCCGAGGATCAAGAAGCCAATCACCAACTGCTCCGCTTGGAGCCAAGGCATCCACCCAGGCCGTATCTGACACGAACAGATTGTTAACACCAGACGTTTCAGCACGGCCCCCATGGCCTCCGAATTCGCCACCACGAACCTGAATCGTTCCACCAAAACGGGTGGTATCTGTGGCCCATGCCACGACGCTGCCGCCATCACCGATCCGTGTGGCACTGGCATCCAACAACGCACCAGCAGCCACAGCAGTGTTAGTGGCCTGCCGCACATTGGGGTTGCTGTTCTGCCAGCTGCCCCCAAGTTGAATCAGACCACCGCCTTGTTCTCCAATAGCGCTGATGCGGGCTGTTTCGGTAGCCGTCACGCTGTTGCCCACAATCGTTATCTCTCCGCCGCGCAGCCCGTCGGTGGCACCCACGCTTCCGGCGACAGTGACCGCTGCTCCTTCAATGCCAACACGTTGGCTGGCCTGCAACACCGCCTTTGGATCCACCTGCACTGCACCGGCCGTGGTGAGCTGCAGTTGCTTGGGTGAACTCAGGGCTCCACTCACTGTGATGCCGCCTTGATGGGCAGCGTCCCCAATCGTGAGCTGCGCCACGGGTGCCTGATTGAGATGGCTGAGCGTGTCGCCTTGCAGCTGCAACGGTGCCACCTGAGACTCCACAGGCTGGGTTGGAGTTCCCACCTGAATGCCCTGAGCGGCATTGCTGGGGGTGATCTGCAAGTTGGGCGCCTCTGACAGGCCGCTCGCCACCTGGATCGGTTTGGCAATCTCGAGGCTTGAACTGGAGAGCGTGATGCTCGGTGCGGCCAGGAACAGATCGCCCTGGAATGTCAGCCGCTTCGCCACGCTGATGTCGCCCTTGAGCTCAATGCGCGTTGGCGCCAGGATCTCCAGGCTGCTCAGCCCGCTGAGCGCATCGAGAAAAATATTGCCGGCGGTCGTGAACCTGCAGCTGCTCGAGCAGGCCTCGATCACCAGGTTCTGGCCCGCATAACTGGCGGCCAGCGTTTGGTTCAGACTCAGATCCACGCCGTCGAGATACAACCGCGTGGTCTGCGGCTCAGGCGTCAGCGACGCCGGTTCTGCCGACGGGGCCGTGATTGCGGCGCTCTGCTCACGGCTCACAGCTGCCGTGGCGGCAGCCAGTGGTGTTTGTTCGGCTTGATCGCTCTGAGCAGCTGCTTCCTTGATTTGCTCTGCTGCTTCTTCCTGCTTATCGCCTTGATCGCTGCTGGCCGCCGGAGCGGCTCCAACCGTGCTGGTGGTTTCACTGGTTGCCGATGCTCCCCCTGACTCGGCCGTGCTCACCTGATTGGCCTTGGTGCTCAGGCTCCCGCCGCTCTCTGCATTCGCAGCAACCCTCTCTTCTCCTGCGATGTCGCCTTTGGCTTCCACCGTCACGGTGGAGCCTTCATTGATGGCCTCCTGCAGGGATTCAGCGCTGATCGTGCTGGTTTCCCCTTCACCTTCACCGGCACTTCCGTCCGCATTAGCGCTGGCTTCTTCTGGACTTGAGGACGCATCCGTGACGCCGGCCTCAGCCTCCGTGCTGATCTCCACCTCCTCTGGATCCAGCAGCCATTGCCCCGCTTGGCCCTTCGGGGCGGCGGTGCTCACACGCCCACTCACGTGCAGCACCTTGGCGGAACTGGTTTCCACAAAGCCGCCGTCACCACCCTCGGGGCCGCCGCGAGCGCTGATCGTGCCGTGCACCTCCGTGCGCTCATCGCTCCACACGATCACCCGGCCGCCATTGCCATTCGCCGTGGCATCCGCCACCACCGCACTGGCCGCATCCAGCAACACCTGCTGGGCATTGGGCACCGCGGCGTTCTCCCCCCGTTGATCACCGCCAATGCGGATCGCACCACCACCAGCTCCACCCGATACATCCAGCCGCCCGCCGCTGAGGGCGATCTCGCGGCCCAACACATCGATCCGGCCGCCCAGGTGCTGCGCGCCAACCCCCATCGCGTTCACCGTGCCGGTGACGCTCATGTGATCACCAGCGATCACCACCTCGCCAGGGGTGCTTTCGCCACCACCGGTGAGATCAGCCAGGGAGTTGGCTTCCACCACACCCCCCACATTCACCACCGAGCTCAGCACCTTGCCGATCTGGCTGGCACCCAGCAGCACACGGCTCCCGGGCGCCACAATCCGCCCGCTCTGATCCACCAGGCTGCCGCTTTGCCCCTCGGTGATCGCCACCTTGAGGAAGCCATCCCCGGTCACATCAATCGTGGCGGCGCGGCCACCGGCCAACAGCACCTCCCCGAGCTGGGTGCTGATCAAGCCCTGGTTCAGCACCTGCGGTGCCACCAGCGCCACCAATCCAGCCTGCTCAACCGAGATCGTGCCCTGATTCACGATCCGTGCAACCGCAGGTGCACCAGCCGCCGCCTGGAGTTCAATCCGCCCGCCAGCCATAAACCGCGCTGGGTTGGCATCCAGCGTGGTGGCCACAAAACTGCCCGCTTGCACACGGCCGCCAGGGCCGATCACCAGACCCTGCGGGTTGATCAGGATCACCCCGCCATTGGCCTTAAGCAGACCATCGATCTGCGAGGGTCCCAGCCCGCCAACCACACGGCCTAGAAACAAGCTGCGGCCATCGGGCTGCCGCAAGATCACCTGTTCTTGGGCACCAATATCAAATCGCTTGAAATCAACAGCTGCCCGGCTACTGCTTTGCCGGATCAGCAGCTCATTGGCTTGAGAGCTTGAGAGTTCAATCTGTCCTCCACGAACACTCGCGCCTTGCGGTAGGGCTTGGGCAGGCCGCCCCGCCACCCCAACTCCACCCAGAACGAGGAACGCCGACCAGCTCAACCAGAGAGCGACAGGATCGACTTGGCGCCCGGAGCGAGGTTGATCGCTTGAGGGCGAGGGCATCGAAGACCTTGTTGCCTTTACCCATTAAAGGCGGGATCTCGAACAAAAGCCTTTTGCCCTGGTGCGGGGAAACAATGCCTAGAAACTTAAATTTGCTTTGAAGAAGACGATGCTCTCACCGGGCCCGACTCGGCCTTGCTCCACCGTGTTGCTGGCTGGGATGCCCCAGCCCAAATCAAAGCTCAACCAGTTGGCGGCAAGAGCATTCGCCCGCAAACCTATGCCATAGCCGCTAACGCTCTGGGTGAGGGGGAAACCTGGAGCGGCCTGCTTAAGGCTGGTGGCTCCACCATCCAAAAACAGGTAGGGCTGCAGCACAAACCCTTTCAGGGACGGGACGGTGTAAGCCAGCTCAACGGAACCCAACAGACCCTGGTCACCGAGGGTGTAAGTGGAGTGGAAGGCACGCCCCAAATTCGGGCCGCCATAGCCCAGCTGCTCGCTGCTCGGCAGGGGCGTGCCGCTCACCTGCCCCTCGGCCTTCAGATTGATCTGCCATGGGCTGTTCACACCCAAGCGTTGCTGGTGGGCGGCCGTGAGACGGGCTGAGAAGAACGCCGTGGAGCCATAGGGGTTCGAGAGTTCAATGCCGACATCACGGCCGTTATCAGAGCCCCAGATCGGCAAGCCCTGGCTCAGCTGCAGCCCGGCCTGGGTGGCCGACGCCAGTCCCGCCCAAGCCCCATCCAAGCGCAAGCGCAGGGCACGCAACCGGTCGATGCTGTTGGTTTGCACCAACTCCTGATCGAGGTATAGATCGCTTTGGCTGTTCTGCATATCTGCCTGCAGCGTGGTGAACACGCTGCTGCGTCGGGTGAGCAGCCAGGGATAACTCAAGGCCAGCGATCCATACCAGCTCTCGCCCTGCGTCTGGAGGAAGCCCGGCGCATCGCTTGTGTTGAGGTTGGTGGAGTTGGTCTCGGTGTAGGAAAAACTGCCCGTGGCTTGCCAGCCGCTGCTGTTCAGGGGTGTGGCCGCAGTGAAGACACTGTTAGTAAGGCCGTTGCTGTACGGCCAGGTGTAGCTGCCCATCAGGCCAAAGGTCCATGGCCGGCCCAATCCATAGAGGTTGATAGCCGCGGAGGCCGTGCCGCGCAAATCGCCGAGGGGATAGGGCACCCAGTTATCCGCACTGAGTCCAGCACTGGCCAGCTTGCGTTGGGTTTTCAGGGTGAGCACGGCACCGCCGGGCTTCTGCCCCGGTGCCAACACACTTTCGAGCTGCAGCCCTCCGATCGACTGGGCCAGAAGGATCTGTCGCTCGAGCCGCTTCAGCGTGATCGGAGGACGCCCCACCACAGGAGCCATGTAGCGCTGCAGCCAGCGCGAGAAGCCCGACGGCGCAGGATCAACGGCAACCGATTCAATAAAACCCTCCAGAACCTGAATCTTCAGCACCCCGCCCGCCAGGGTCTGCTTCGGCAACAGGGCCTGACTCAGCAAATATCCGCGGCTTCGGTAGAAGGCCGTGATGCGATCAACGGCGGCCTGAATCTCTTGGAAGCCCACAGGCTGCTGCGTGAGATCCGCCAGCAGGGGAGCCAACTCAGCCGTGGTAACCGCGGAATTGCCCTCAATCCTCACCTCGCGGATCTGCAGGCGCTGCTCCGGCTGCTGGGGTTGCGGCGCAGGCTGCTTCTGCTCAAACAGCGGAGGCAGGGGCCCCTCTTGGGGCTGGGGCAAAACAGGACTGGGGAGGTTCTGGCGTTGCTGTACGCCCGGGTTGATCACACCTGGATCAACCTGAGCCAATGCCGGGAACGCAGAAGCTTCCACCAACAGCACCAAGGCCGTGGATACACGCGAGGAGGAAACCACGAAAAGCAAATATGAAAGAGAGTTAAGCGGTTTTGGCTGACCAACTCGGATCGCTCTCCTGATGTGGCTTGATCTCCAGGCGCTCAATCTCCTTTTTGATGGTGGCCACATAGGTCTGCTGAGCAGCCTGGGAATGGCGAACGCGGTACTGCAACTCAGCAAGTTCCTGATTTACACGGATCAGATCCGAAACGAGAACCTTGATCTCTGCGGGAATCGAATCAATGGAATAAGACACACCATCGATCGTGAGCAGTCCCGGTTGCGTTTCAGTACTTGGTAGGTCGGCGGCAGATTCAGTGGTCATCCGAGAATCACGCGTACGTCGCTTGGAGAACAAGGCCGAGAGTCCATGCATTTGCCCCGAGGCGAGCCTAAGCCGCCTGCCTGGAGAAGCGCTCAAATAGCAGTGATAACGACAACCCGTCCTCTGCGCGATGCCTGACACGTGCAGTCAACGCTCTCGATGCTTGTAATCTTCCCACCAGGCACGCCACTTGCGATCCAAGATCAGACCGGCCGCCATCAGCGTGATGGCGTTGGCAACGATCAGCGGACCATCGCCAGTGAGTAGGCCGTAGATCCCCCAAAGGGCGATCCCCAAGGTGAATAGGGCATACATGCGTAGGGAGATGCCGCGGGTGTCTCCGGTGCGCAGGGTTTTGATCGCCTGGGGGATGAAGCTCAAGGTGGTGAAGCTGGCGGCCGCATAGCCCAGGACCGCGATTGCTGGGGAATGGCCGCTCATGACGAGGGGAGCACGAAGGGGGTAACGGCCTCAAAGGCCAGGAGCTGGCCGCTGCCGGGATGCCTCCAGTTCAACGCAGCCGCATGCAGATGCAATCGCGCGCCCGTGCCATGCGAAACGGCTGGGGCATACAACGGATCCCCCAGGATCGGGTGGCCGATGGCTTCCAGGTGCACCCGAAGCTGGTGGGAGCGGCCCGTGAGTGGCTCCAGTTCCATGCGACTGAACTGGCCAGACGTCTGAAGCAAACGCCAACGGGTGCTGCAGGCTTTACCAGCCGGATCCACGCCATAGAGCGGTGGCCTGTGCTGGCGTTTGGCGATCGGCAACTCGATCAGACCCTGCGGCTCCCGCGGCACACCGTGCACATCCGCCACATAACGCTTGATCACGCGCCGTTCAGCAAACAGACGGCTCAAGTCGCGGTGAAGCTCAGCCGTGAGCGCCACCAGGATCAGCCCGGAGGTGTCGCGATCCAGGCGGTGCACCAACTGAGCTTCGGGCCACTGGATTTGCACACGGCTGATCAACGAGTCCGCTAACTCGGGCCCCAGCCCCGGCTGGCAGAGCAACCCGTGGGGCTTGTTGAGCACCAACAGATCACTCGCGCTGTGCACGATCCAGCCGGGATCGAGAGAGCTCCTCATCGGTCGCAGTTCTCCAGAGCCCACCAGCCGTGAGCCTGGCCAGGGCCGGAGACCACCGCCACACTGGCCGTAGCCGCACCAGTCGCCGGATGGCCCTCGATCGCTTCAAACAGGCCCTGGCCGCCTTGCTGGAGAAGGCCCCAAGCGATCCACTGGAGCGGGATGAATACTTCGAGCTGCACACCCTGCCCAGCAGCGGCGGCAGCGGCTTTGAGGTGGTGATCTGCGATGAGGAGCACGAGATTTTCGCTGCGATCTACACCGATCGGCTGTTCGACGAGGGCGAAGCCGGCCAGGAGGAGGTGGAGGCACTGGTGCCCGCCTTCCTGGAGCAGGCCTTCGGCCTGGAGGCCGATGAATGGCAAGCCACCGAACCCTTCGATCTGGGCTGGCGCAGCCGGGAATATCTCTGGTTCATGGAGTTCACCGTGCCGGGGCTCACACCCACCTGCCGCTTCGACTAACGCTCCAGCTGCAGCAGCTGCAACTCCTGGCGCTGGCGGCTCAGCAGCACCAGCAGCCCTGGCTCCGATGCGAGCCGCAGCCCACTGACCTGGCGGAGCTCCAGTCGCTCCAGCAACCCCACGCCACAGGTTTCCACCAACAGCACAGGCAAGGTGCTGGCGCTACCGCGCATTCCCTGCAGGTCTAAAGCCTGTTGGGCAGCCCGGGCGCTGCGTTCCAACCCCAAACGCTCCACCAGCTCGGGCCAGAGGTGATTCACAGGCGTGCAACTCGCCAGATCGAGATCCCTCACCTCCATCGCCAACGCAGCAACTGCAGCCAGCTTGGCGCCTCAGCCGCGATTGAGCTGCACAAAGTGGGGCGCAAACAGCAACACCCGTTCGCCCAATCGCGCCTGCTGAGCATCGAGAGCAAACGCACCACCCGCCATAAAGTCAGCGGCCCTCTGCATCTGATCCGCCGGCAGACTGCTGAGGTTGAGCAACACCGTGGCGTGATCACGCAGGGCGAGCACCGCCTCCTGCACCCCCTCCAACGTGGTGGGTTGCATCACCATCACTTCGGCACCCCAGGCATGGGGATCGGGAGCAAAACCAGGAGGGAGCTGATCCATCGCTGGCGCTAAGGATTCAAGGTGGCGAAACGCTCCAGCATCTCCTGGGTGGGCTGGATTGTTTCCAGCTCATCCTCGTTATCGAGAAACGCATCAAAGGAGCGATAACGCCGAATGCAAGGGCCATAGGAGGGATCGGCAAACACCTCATCCCAGCTCAGCTGCTTGGGCTTGATCTCCTGGAAGTTGAGCAGGGCCTCTTCGAGATCGCCAGCATCACCGCAGCCCTCCCCCTGCCAAATCAGTTCGTAGAAGCTCATCACCTTGGGATCGCTTCCCCAAGCACAGCACGACAAACAGCCACTGGCCACAAAAAAGGCGACCACCTGCGGCGGCCGCCCCATGGAACGCCCCGCAGGGCCGTGGATCACTCCTCTTCGCCGCCGGCGGGAATCAACTTGATCTGCTTACGACCCAGCTTGATTTCAAACTCATCACCGGGCTGCAGGCCCAGAAGAGCGGTGTAGGCCTTACCCACCAGCAGGTTGCCGTTGCCCTGCACAGTCGCCACATAGCTGAGCTTGCGGCCACCCTTACCGGTGCCGCCACCGCCGCCGCCAAGGCTCAGGCCTTTGGCCTCGAGCAGGGCCTCATAAAAGGCAGTGAAGTTCAGGCGCTCAGCCCCATCCTTCTTGGTGCTCACGTAGCCGCAGGAGCGCACAAGATCAGACTTGCTGACATCGCCCAGCTCCTTCACCTTGGCAAGGAGATCAGAACCGACGAGCATCGAATTGAAGTAGAACTGCCCGCACCATAACGCGCTAATCCATCAAGGAACAAGCCCAAATAATCGGCAATCACACAACGCTGCAATCGCCCTTAGACCAACTCGGGATGTTCAGGGTCCCCCTTAAACGGTCCCCGAATGGCGGAGGTGATCCAGCCGCCATAAAAACCACCCGGCTGAGGCACCACCAGCTCACCATCCACCCAGCAGCCATCCATGCGACCTGGATACAGAGCCAACCATCCCGCCAGCGGCGCAAATGCAGGCGTTGGATTGGCATAACTCCAGGCCACACGCTCAAGCCGCCGCTCACCCAGCACCACGCTGAAATACGAGGCCAATCCCTTCCATTCACAGAAGCTGCGGCCCGGCACGGCCTCCAGCAAGTCCCAGCGCACGGTCTCAGGCGGGAGGTAGTAGGTGGGGGGATGAAAGGTTTCCAGCACCCTCAAGCTGTGGTGGGTCTCCACCAACCATTCGCCGAGGGCGCGCACCTGAATGTGCTGATTGCTCACCACCAGAGCCGGTGGCCGCGGATAGTCAGCCACGCATTCGAATGGGGCCTGCATCACCTCAACCGGGAATGAAACTGCGCAGCCGCCGTGCCTCCTCTCCAGCTCGGCGTTGCAGTTCTTGATCGCTGAGCTGCTCTTCCTGGCGTAGTTGAGCGGCGATGACATCAGCCTCTTGCACCGCAAAACCTTCCGCAGCTGCCAGAGCCAACAGCTCCTCTAGATCGAGCGGTTGTTCCAGGCGCTGGGCCAATGGCGGATGAGAGCGCGCGTGAGCCAGAAAGGCGTCGAGCTGATCGAGCGACAAGGGTTGATCTCCACTGGAGTAGTCCTAGCGCTCGCCAAGGGTCCGCACGCATTCCAGACTGGCCGCAACTGAACCACCGTTATGGGCCCCACCCCCAACAACAGCGATCCAGGCCAGCCTCTGCCTCGCTGGATGCGTATCACCGGGGCGGCAGCCACCGCCTGCGTGGCGGTGCTGTTTGTGGTGGTGGTGGTTCAAGTGCGTCAGCAAGGCGAGCGCATTCAGGCCCTGCAGGACAAAGTGCAGACCCTGGAAAACGACAAAGATCTCGATCGCACCAACGCCCTGGAGGAACAGGTGCGCTCCACCGCCCAACGGCTGCAAGGCCTGGAGGACCTCGAGCAGACCGTGCAGCGCCTGAGCGGTGAGCAGGCCAGCCTGCGGGCCGAGCTGCGCAGCCAGCTTCGGGAACCGGCGATCCCGCAAGACAACGGTCGCCTGCCTCAACTGCCGCCCCTACCCAGCGGCCAGCCATGAGCCAGGGCGCAGCCGCCCGGCGACTCCAGCATGTGCAATCGCCGGTGATCCCGGTGATGGGAGAGCTGATCCGCCAGTGCCCTGGCACCCTGTCGCTAGGTCAGGGCATGGCGAGCTGGGGGCCGCCCGCCGAGGCGCTGGAGGCTGCAACCACTGCCCTACGCGATGACCCAACGCTGCATGTCTACGGTCCGGTGGCGGGGGAGCCGCTGCTGCGCCAATCCATCGGCACCTGGCTACAGCGCGAGCATCAACTCGACCTCAGCGGCAGTGAACTGCTGATCACCAGCGGCAGCAACATGGCCTTCAACGCTGTGGTGCAGGTGCTGTGCGACCCCGGCGATGAAGTGATCCTGCCGGTCCCCTATTACTTCAACCACGAGATGGCCATCCGCCTGGCGGGCGGCCAGCCGGTGGCGATCCAGGCCGGAGTCATCCCGGATCCAGAGCAGTTGGCAGCCGCGATCACCGCGCGCACCAAAGCGATTGTGACCATCTCCCCCAACAACCCGAGCGGTGCGGTGTTCCCGCGTGAGGTGCTGCAGGCGATCAATCAGCTCTGCGCCGAGCGAGGCCTCCTGCACATCAGCGATGAGGCCTACGCGCTGTTCCACTACGGGGCAGACCGCGGCTGGAGCCCTGGCCGTGGCAGCGGCAGCGGCGACCACACGATCACACTGGGGTCGTTGTCGAAAAGCCATGGCATGGCGGGCTGGCGCATCGGCTGGGCGGTGGTGCCCCAGGCCCTGCTGCCGGAACTGACCAAGGTGCAAGACACGATCGCCATCCACACACCCCGCCTCAACCAACGGGTGGCCCAGGGGGCTCTCACCGCTGGTGCCAGTTGGTGCCGGGAGCGCATCGCCGGCCTGGCGGCCCGCCGTCAGCAGGTGTTGACGGCACTAGACCAATCCGATGCCCCCTGGCGCCTGCTCGCCCGGCCCGATGGAGCCTTTTATGCCTTGCTGCAACTCGACAGTGCCCTCAACAGCGATCAAGCGATGGAGCAGCTGATCCGCCAACACCGCGTGGCACTGGTGAGTGGCAGCAGCTTCGGACTCGAGGGCTGCTGCCTGCGATTGAGCTATGGAATGCTGGAGTCAGGGCAGCTCGGCGAGGCACTGGAGCGTCTGGTGGCGGGTCTCTGGGATCTGAGCCGAACCTGACGCCATCAGCGCTCCAGGGTCATCAGCCGAATCCACCGGGCTTCTCGCGCCCTAACGACAGCGACACGTTGCCGCGCATGGGCGCTGGCGACGCCGGCGCAGCCCCCGGTTGCTGGGGCACCGCCACCACGTTGAACGCCAGCGACCAGCGTTCCCCCTCGCCGCGGAAGGGCGCCACCGAATGGGGCTGCCAGGCCGGAAATACATAAAACTCACCGGGCACCGGCAACACGTATTTGGCCATGCCGGTGCGGAAGCTCTGGATGTGCCACTCCTCCGGCCCGTGGAAGCACAGCTGCCCGTCAAAGCTGTCGTTGACGATCTGGGGCGGCACCTGCAGGAAGATCACACCCGAAAAACTCCCGCCATGGGTGTGGGTGGGGTTGTAGTCGCCAGCGCGCTGCACGTTCAGCCACACATCGATCATCTGGAGCCGGTAACGGCCGGGCGTCCAGGGGCCACGGCCATTGGGCGGCTGTTGATCAATCACATGGCGGATCCAGCGCTCGCAAGCGGGGATCAGCACCGACGCACACAGCTCGGCCACGGCCGGATACTGGGGCCCCAGCTCCCGCTGCAGCGCCAGCTGCCCGGCCAATTTGGCGGCGGCATCGGGGGTGGAGCCGGGGTCGGCCAACACCTGCTGAGCCAACTGCTGCAGCGCCTCAAGTAAGCGCGGCTCCAGGGTTCCCTTCAGCAGATAGCGGGGAAACAGGCTGAGCACCTCCATGCTGATGGAGGCATTGGTGTCATTCGGCTGGGCCATGCGCGGTGAAGCGGGCTGTGGCGGCAGCTTCAGCCTTTCACGGCATCGCCGCTGGCGCTGGGCAGGATGTACCGCTGCAAGCCGATGAACAAGGCCAGCACCGGCAGGATCGACACCACCGCACCGGCGGCCACGAGGCGCCAATCCAGCGAGAAGCTGCTGGCCAGTTGTTGCAAGCCCAGGGGCAGGGTGTAGAGATTCGGGTCGTCGAGGATCACCAGGGGCCAGAGGAAATCGCTCCAGGTGCCGATGAACACGAACATCGCCAGGGTGATCAGATCGGCGCGGGCGGCCGGGATCATCACGTTCCACCATTCCCCCAGGGGCGTGCAGCCATCGATGCGAGCCGCCTCCTCCAGCTCCACCGGCACGCCGGCAAAGCTCTGGCGCAGCAAAAAGATGCCGAAGGCGGTGGCGGCCTGGGGAATGATCAGCGCCCAGAGGGTGTTGCGGAGCCCCAGCTGCACCATCAGCAGATAGAGCGGGATCATCACCACCTGAAACGGGATCAGGATCGTCGCCACCACGAGAGCCAGCACCAGGCCGCGCCCGGCGAAGCGCATGCGCGCCAGCGGGTAGGCCGCCAGCGAGCAGAACAGCAGGTTGGCCAGCACCGCCAGGCCGCTCACGATGGCGCTGTTGCGGATGTAGCCGAGCATGGGGTTGTCGGCGAACAACCGCTGATAGGCCTCGAGGCTGGGCTGGCTGGGCAGCAGCGCCGGTGGCGTGGTGAAGATGTTTTCGGCCGGGCCTTTGAGGGAGGTGCTCACCAGCCAGAACAGGGGCACCAGCATCGCTACGGCGATGAGCAGCAGCAGGGCCAACTGCAGCCCACTGGCCAGCAGGCTGCGGGGGCGACCACTCGCGGGTTGAGCCATCAGAGGCGCGGACGCTCCGCCGGGGCGAGATCACCCACCGGCAGAGGAGCCTTCTGGGGGTGCAACGGCGAGCGTTGGGTGCCAGCCACCAGGCGATTCAGCGCATTCACAAACGCCTGCGCCGCGGCCACCACGATGTCGGTGTCGGCGGCGTGGCCGGAATACAGAACGCCATCAGCCCGCAGGCGGATCGTCACCTCACCCATGGCATCGATGCCTTCGGTGACCGACTTCACCGAGAACTCCACCAGCTCATTCGGCACCCGCGCCAGCTGATTAAGGGCCTGGCACACCGCATCCACAGGGCCAGTGCCGATGGCGGCTTCGGTGAGCTCGGCGCCATCGCCATTCACGAGGGTGACCGTGGCGGTGGGCTGCAGGTTGGTGCCGGTGCTGACCTGCACCAGCTTGAGGCTGTAGCGGGCCTCATCCTGCTGCTGCACCTGCTCGCTCACGATCGCTTCCAGGTCGCGATCGCTGATCTCACGTTTGCGATCGGCCAGCTCCTTGAAGCGGGCGAAGGCATCGTCGAGATCGTCGCGCTCGAGGATGTAGCCGAGTTCCTCGAGGCGAGCGCGGAAGGCGCTGCGGCCGCTCAGCTTGCCGAGGGAAATGCGGTTATCGGCCAGGCCGATGGTGCGCGCATCAATGATTTCGTAGGTGAGGCGGTTCTTCAGCACGCCGTCCTGGTGGATGCCGCTTTCGTGGGCGAAAGCATTCGCGCCCACGATCGCTTTGTTGGGCTGCACCGCCATTCCGGTGAGGTTGCTCACCAGGCGGGAGGTTTTGTAGATCTCCTCAGTGCGCACCCCGGTGAGGGGCTCGGTGCTGTCAGCAGGGCGGCCCAGGAAGGGGTTGTAGTAGCTACGGCGTACGTGCAACGCCATCACCAACTCCTCCAGGGAGGCGTTACCGGCGCGTTCGCCGATGCCATTGATCGTGCATTCGAGCTGACGGGCGCCGTTCTTCACCGCTTCGAGGAAGTTGGCGACAGCCAGGCCCAGATCGTTGTGGCCGTGCACGGAGATCACGGCCTGATCAATGTTGGGCACATGGCGGTTGATGCCATCGATCAGGGCACCGAATTCCGTCGGGGTGGAATAACCCACCGTGTCGGGGATGTTGATCGTGGTGGCGCCAGCGGCAATGGCGGC
>JBEDHJ010000032.1:0-13818 GCA_041174205.1 Cyanobacteriota bacterium
CCTTGTCGCCAGGAACGTCTTCGATGCGGTAGCAGCGGCCCTTGTAGAAGTCGAGGTCGGTGAGGAGCTCGGACCACACAGTGGACCAGGTGCCGGTGGAGGATTCAGCGGCCACAGCGGCAGCCACTTCCTCGCGGGGAACGCCTTCCTGGCCGGTGCACTTAAAGCAAGCCAGCAGGTCGGAATCGAGGGGAACGTAATCAGGAGTCCAATACGTGTCGCGGTACTCCTTAACCCCAGCGTCGTACTTCTTAGCCATGGAGAATCTCCGGGTGGGTCGAGGGAAATGAGTCAGAGGTGTGAACGGCCCTCAAGGGCGCGGTTCAGTCCTCAGTCCTTCGAACCAACGAAGCCGGCGCTGCTGTTCAGAGCAGGCTCCACTTCACGGTGGGGGCGAGCAATGATGTGAGCGGCGACCAGGCCATCACCAACGCGCTCGCAGGCATCAGCGCCGGCGCGAACGGCAGCGTTCACAGCGCCGGTTTCGCCACGGACGAGAACGGTCACGTAACCGCCGCCCACGAATTCACGGCCGACCAGGCGCACTTCGGCGGCCTTGGTCATGGCGTCAGCGGCCTCGATCGCGGGGACCAGACCCCGGGTTTCGATCATGCCGAGGGCGATGCCCATGGTTTCGTTAGCCATTACCTGCTCCTGGAGGAGGGGTGGAATGTTCGCCTGCAACCATGCTCGGCGGTTGAACCTCCCGTCAAGCCATTTGGGGACTCTTCACGATCACCGTCTTCGCTGCTACTGATAAGAGCGGCTGATCAGTGCATCACAAAACTTTGGAGATGCTTCTCGGCCATTCGGCTGTGATCCGCCAAAGCGTTGTCGTGGACACCGTTTTCGGCGACGGCTTCAGAGCGGCTGGGCGTCCGACACGTAGGCCACACCGCCGTAGTAGTTCAGCAGCGGTGCCAGCCCTTCGCGCAGCTTGTCCACCACCGGAGGCTCGCAGAACACGACCACATGGGCATTGGCGCCCAGGCCGCTGAAGTCCATCGCCTCCGACACCGAGCCATGGGGCCCTTTGCCGGTGACGTGTTTCATCACGGTGTAACCCGGGGAGCCGGCCTGGTCGATGGCCTTGAGCACCGCATCCAGTTCGCGCTCGCTCACGATCAAATCAACGCGTTTCATGGGTTCAACCTGCGGTGGGGATGAAGCGATTCACCAGGGCCATGTAGAGCGGGATGCCCACGATGATGTTGAAGGGGAAGGTGAGCCCCAAGGCTGTGGAGATGTAGTAGCTGGGGTTGGCCTCGGGCACCGTCATCCGCATTGCCGCCGGCACAGCGATGTAGGAGGCGCTGGCGCACAACACCATGAACAGCAGCGCATCGCCTGGGGAGAGTCCCAGCGCTCGGGCGATCGCAATGCCCAGCATGGCGTTGAACAGCGGCATCAACACCGAGAAGCCGATCAAGAAGGTGCCGGCGCGCCGCAGATCCCGGAGCCGCTGGGCCGCCACGATGCCCATATCCAGCAGAAAGAAGCTGAGGGCTCCGTAGAAGAGCTTGTCCGTGAAGGGCAGCATCTTCTCGAGGCTGTGGGGGCTGTTCGCTGCTGTGAGAAAGCCGATCACCAGGCTGCCCACAAGCAGATACACCGAGCCATTCAGAAAGGCCTCATGCAGGACGGCCCCCCAGCGCATCGGCCCTTCATCGGGCCGCTTCTGGCCGGCCGCCAGCTTCACCAGCAGGAGGCCAATGATGATCGCCGGCGATTCCATCAACGCCAGCGCCGCCACCATGAATCCGTCGTGGTGGATGTTTTGTGTGTCGAGAAAGCTCTCGGCCGTGATGAAGGTGACGGCGCTGATGGAGCCGTAGGTGGCGGCAACGGCGGCGGCATTGAAGCTGTCGAGCTTCACCCGCAACACCACGAAGCTGTAGAGCGGCACCGCCAGCGACATGGCAATCGCCGCGGCGATGGTGGGCACCACCGGTCCGCTGATGCCGCTGTGCTGCAGCTCCAGGCCCCCCTTGAATCCGATCGCCAGGAGGAGATAAAGGGAAAAGAGCTTGGGCAGCGGGGCTGGGATCTCCAGATCCGAGCCCACCAAAACGGCGACAACCCCAAGGAAAAAGAACAGAACCGGCGGGGTGAGCAGGTTCTGCAGAACCAGGCTTGAGTCCATGGGCCGCCCGGCAGCAGAGGACCCTGAACGCTAGGCCGCTGCAGCAGCACTGTTCGCAGGCGCACACATCAGGACATACAGCCTTGCCGCCTCCGAATCAGATCCCTACGGTTTTGTTGAGGCAGGAACCCCTGGAGCTTTTTCGGGGGGTGGAATGTTCAACCCGTCCCTGCCTCCCCAAATCGGTTGGCGCAGCGCCGGGTGACAATGGGCCACCGTTCCGGCTCAGGCCCTGATGCGCGCATCTCCCACCCGGCCGTTGTTGGTGATTGCCAGCGGCAATGCCTACAAGGTGGCTGAGATCAGCGCCATGCTCGATGCCGTGGATCTGGAGGTGCGTCAGCAGCCCGAGGGACTCGAGATCGAGGAGACCGGCAGCACGTATCTGGAGAACGCGCGTTTGAAGGCCACGGAAGTGGCCCGGCTCACCGGCCAGTGGGCGCTGGCGGATGACTCAGGCCTGGAGGTGGATGCCCTGGGCGGAGCCCCTGGCCTTTATTCAGCCCGCTACGCCCCCACCGACCACGAACGGATCCACCGCCTGCTGCATGAATTGGGCCCAACGCCCTATCGCAGCGCCAGCTTCAACAGCGCCATGGTGCTGGCGGATCCCAGTGGTGAGCCCGTGCTGGAAGCTCAGGGCATCTGCCGCGGTGAGATCCTCACGGCCCCCGCAGGCCATGGCGGCGGCTACGACCCCATCTTCTGGGTGCGCGAAGCAGGGATGACCTACGCCCAGATGGGCCAACACCTCAAAGACAAGCTCGGCTCCCGTGGCAAAGCGGCCCGCGCGCTGGCCCCGGGTTTGAAACAGCTGCTCGGCCTGGGCTGAGTTCAGCGGGCGCGGCGGTTGATCTGCTCCACCGACCGCATTGCCGCGGCGGCTGCTTCGTTCACATCCCCTTCCCAGCCGGCCAGGGTGAGACGGCCGAAGGCGCCCACCGCTTTCACATCCACCACGGTGATGTTGCTGGATTTTTCGGCTTCATTGGCCGCCAGGAGCACGTAGCCGGCGGGCTCGGTTTCGAGGATGTACATGCTCATTCCCGCCTGGATCATCGAGCCACGGCGGTTTTGGCGGTTGATCAGCACGGCGTGGTCCGGCGTGATCGCCCGGATCACTTCCGTCCAGGTGACGCTGCAGCGGGTGCGCTGCTCGATGCTGCTGCCGATGGCTTCTAGCACCACATCGCCGGAGTGGAGCACGTTGCTCTGGTCGCGGTGATAGAGCGCCAGCGAACCGAAGGCCCGCTCCACCACCATCTGGCCAAGGCGCACGGTGCTGGCCTTGAGCGCAATGTCGGTGACGCGGTGCACGGCCATGCCGGGGGATACCTCCAGCCAGAGGCAGGCATCGCCGGGGATCGGCAGAAAACCCTGGCTCACCGTGCCCATGTAGGCGGCGAGCTGAGGCTGCAGTGAATCGAGAAAGACATAGGTGCGCAGCTCGATCGACTCGACAGCGCTCGCCTGGCTCACCAGCCGCGCTTCGCTGTCGGTGGTGATCACGCAGCTGGCCGCTGAGGGATGCAGCTCGTCGAGGGGGGTGCCGCTGCCGCTAAAGCCCAGGTCGGTCCCGGTGATCTGCACGGCAGAGGAGCGTCGCCTTGGGATCCGCTGCGGCAAGGCGAACGCTGCTCTCAAACGCGGCGCGATCTTACCGCCCATCGGGATGACGGCTTCGATCTGGCTTCGGACTGCCTGCGGCGCAGTTGATCACAGCAGTTGCTCAGCCCCTTGCGCCCCGCTCCGCAGCCGGTACCGTCCGGCCATCACCCGCAGCATTGCCCGTGGCCGCCAAGCGTTCCGCCTCAGCCCCCGCTGCTTCCAGCCATGAAGCGGCCGATCTCAATGCCGAGCAGACCCTGGCCCTGGTGGGCATGGGCTTGATGCAAAAGATGGCTGCCAGCGGCGAGCTGCCTTGGATCTGGAATGAGAACGAGGATGGTGGCAACTGTGATGTGGCTGGCCTGCGTCAGCGCCTTGAGCTCACCCAGCTGGCTCTGCAGACCGGCGCTCCCCTGAGCACCGCTGAAGTCACCTACCTGATGGGCGCTCGCCCCGGCAGCGCTGAAGTGGAGCGCGGCGGTCTGCGGGCTCGGCGCGTCAGCCGCAATGTGTGGAAGCTCAGCTCGGCGCGTGGCGCTGAGGGCCGCGGCGAAGTGGCTCAGTTCAGCAGCTTCAACGACGGTCGCCGCCGTTTTGCCTGAAGCGGCTTAGGGAAGTTCGCCGCCGGTGCTGATCTCTCGATCCCAGGCGGCGATCAGTTGATCCCGGAGGTTGGCGGCCTGCTCCAGGGCCAGATCCAGGCCGCCCCACCAATTGATCAGGGCCACCGGCACCGGCATCGCATTGCACTCCAGTTCGAATGACTGGATCGTGTCGTCGCCATCCACCAGCACCGTGATCGAGAACTCCAGCAGGCCTTCCTGCCAGGGATGCAGCGTCACAGTGGTGACGTTTCCCAGGGCGTAGCAGCCCAGCTCGATCGACCACCACGGTCCCTGATGCCCCGGGCGCAGCTCTCCGTGCTGAAGGTCGAGCTTGGCCCAGCCCCGCAGCACCAGTTGCTGCAGCAGATCGTTGAGGGTGGCGCGCATCGGGCCTCCCTCCGCAGCGTTGTGTCCGTCATGGCACCGGTGAGCGGCGGCAGGCAAGGGCGCTTGGGTGCATCCTTGGGGCACATCCCCAGCGGCCTGTGCTGATCAACCTCACCCGCCGCCTGTTGGGCCAGCCGCTGCGCCGCAGCGAGGCCGATTCGGAACGGCTGCCGAGCTTTGAGGCGCTGCCCATCCTCAGCTCCGATGCGCTCTCCTCGGTGGCCTACGCCACGGAAGCGGCTCTGGGGGTGTTGATTTTGGCGGGGAGCCGCGCCCTGGAGCTGTCGCTGCCGATCACCGCAGCGATCGTGCTGCTGATCGGCATCGTGGTGCTCTCCTACCGCCAGACGATTGAGGCCTATCCCAAGGGGGGCGGCTCCTATGTGGTGGCCCGGGAAAATCTCGGCACCTGGCCCAGCCTGATTGCAGCCGCCTCGCTGCTGGTGGATTACACCCTCACCGCGACGGTGAGTCTGATGGCTGGTACCCAGGCCCTCTCCTCGCTCTTGCCGGGATTGCTGCCGTATGAAACGCCCCTGGCCCTGCTGCTGCTGGTGCTGGTGGGTTGGGCCAACCTGCGCGGCGTTAAGGAAGCGGGCCGGGCCTTCGCCATTCCCACCTATGCCTTTGTGGTGATGGTGGCGTTGCTGGCCCTGTTCGGCCTGCAAAACCTCGTCTTCGCCCATGGCTTCACGCCTGATCCCCCGCCGTTGGTGCGGGCGGTGGAACCACTGGGGCTGTTTCTGATCCTGCGGGCCTTCAGCTCGGGCTGCTCGGCGATGACCGGCATCGAGGCGATTGCCAACGGCGTGAAGGTGTTTCGCGAGCCAGCCGCCAAGCGCGCCCAACGCACCATGCTCGTGATGGGCGGGATGCTCGCCTTGATGTTTCTGGCGGTGAGTGGGCTGGGCTGGCTCTATGGCGTGGCCCCCAACCCCGACCGCACCGTGCTGGCTCAGATCGGCATCCGGGTGTTTGGCGAAGGCAGTCCCCTGTTTTGGGCCCTGCAGATCACCACCCTGCTGATCCTGGCTCTGGCGGCCAACACCGCCTTCGCCGGCTTCCCGCGCCTGGCGGCGATGCTGGCCCAGGATCGCTTTCTGCCCCGGCAGATGGCCTGGATCGGCGACCGTCTGGTGTTCCAGAACGGCATTGCCGTGCTGGGAGTGGCGGCTGGTTTGGTGATTCTGGTGTCTGAGGGCGACACCACCGTTGCGGTGAACCTCTATGCCCTGGGGGTGTTCAGTGCCTTCACGCTTTCCCAGGCGGGGATGGTGGTGCGCTGGTGGCGGCTGCGGGGGCCGGGCTGGCGCGGCCGCCTGCTGATGAATGCGCTCGGATCGCTCACCACGTTTGTGGTGCTGCTGGTGATCGTTGTGAGCAAATTCGATCAGGGGGCGTGGACGGTGGTGATCGCCATTCCCCTGTTGGTGTGGATGCTCTCCCGCATCCGCCGCCGCTACGACACCGTTTACCGAGCGATCACCCTCGCCGCCGATGAAGATCGCAGCCTGCGATTGCCCCAGCGCCGTGATCCCGTGGGCAACACCAGCCTGGTGTGGGTGCCTTCGCTGTCGCGCCCCAGCCTGGCGGCCCTGCGTTACGCCACCACCGTTTCCGATCGCGTTGTGGCGGTGTGGGTGTTGGCAGAGGGTGATGACCCCGCTGTGATCCGCAGCCACTGGCAGCAGTGCGTCGGGGATCCGGCGCCCCATGGCCTGGAGCTGGTGCTGCTGGAGAGCCCGTTCGCCTCGCTGGTGGATCCCTTTGTGGAATTCGTGGCTGAGGAGGAGCAGCGCCACCCAGCCAGCACCTTCACGATCGTGATGCCGATGGCCATCCCCCGCTACCGCTTCGATGGGCTGCTGCTCAATCAGCGGGGCGTGAACATGCGGCGCAGCCTCGATGCCCGCCGCAATCGCGTGTTCACGTTGGTTCGCTACTACCTGCCGTCCTGAGCGCGGGCACTGATCAGCAGCGCTTGCGGGCGTGATCAGGAACGCCTTTGAACGTCACCCCCCAACCACTGGTTCCGGCTCACTAACTTTCCGCCACCTCGCACGTTCGTCCCGTGTCCTGGCTTGGAACGGCCTGGCTGGTGCCCCTCTATCCCCTGGTGGGGGCGCTATTCAGCCTGCTCTGGTCGCCTGGGTTGATCTCCCGCACAGGTCCACGCCCCTCGGGTTACGTCAATCTGCTGATGGTGTCGATCGCCTTCGGCCACAGCCTGATGGCTCTGATCGGCCTGAATGGCAACTCCGCCGCTGGCCAAGCGGCGATCTATGCGCCCCCCAGCTTCCAGTGGACCTGGCTCGACACCGCTGGATTGCGGATCGGTTTCGACGGTCTGGTGACCGAACCGGCGCTGATCGCCATGACGGTGATCACGGGCCTGCACGTGCTCGTGCAGATCTATTCGATCGGCTACCTGGAGATGGACTGGGGATGGCCCCGCTTCTTCGGAGCCCTCAGCTTTTTTGAGGCCGGCCTCTGCGGCCTGGTACTCACGGATTCGGTGTTTTTCAGTTATGTGCTGCTGGAGCTGCTCACGGTTGGCACCTATGTGATCGTCGGCACCTGGTACAACCAGTCGCTGGTGGTGAAGGGAGCGCGCGACGCCTTCCTCACCAAGCGCATCGGTGACCTGATCCTGTTGGCCGGCGTGATTGCTCTGCTGCCAATCACCGGCACCTGGAACTTCCATGGTCTGCAGGGCTGGGCCGCCGACCTCACCAACAACGGTCAGCCCCTCCCCGCCGGCTTCCAGCTGATCCTGCTGGCCTTGATTGCCGGCCCCATGGGCAAGTGCGCCCAGATTCCGCTGCACCTCTGGCTTGATGAAGCCATGGAGAGCCCTCTGCCCTCCACGGTGCTGCGCAATTCGGTGGTGGTGATCGGTGGCGCCTGGGTGCTGCTGCGCCTCGAGCCTTTGATCGCCCTGAGCCCCCTGGTGCAGGGGGTGCTGGTGGTGGTGGGCGGCACCACTGCGCTGGTGGCCTCGCTCATTGCCCTCGGGCAGATCGATGTGAAGCGGGCGCTGAGTTTTCTCGTCAGCAGCTGGCTGGGGTTGCTGTTTGTGGCGGTGGGCCTGGGCGGCATCGGCGTCGCCGATCACCTGCTGCTCGTCTACCCGCTGCCGATGGCGCTGATGTTGATGGCGGTGGGGATGATCGTGATCTCCAACGTCACCCAAGACCTCACCCAGCTCGGCGGGCTCTGGAGCCGGCGCCCGCTGGTGGGCATCGCCTTCCTCACCGGTGCCGCTGGCCTGGTGGGCCTCCCTCCCTTTGGTGGCTTTGCAGCACTGCGCGAACTGCTGCAGCTCGCTGCCGACAGCCAACTGCCGCTGGTGCTCGGGGGGCTGGTGTTGATCACCAATGCCCTGCTCAGCGCTGGCTTGATGCGGGTGTTCGGCCTGATCTGGGGTGGTCGTCCCACCCCCTTCACCGCTCGCTCGCCGGAAGTGTTGTGGCTGATGGTGCTCCCCACCCTGCTGTTGATGGGCCTGGTGCTCCACATCCCGCAGCTGCTGGTGCACCTCGGTGTCTACAAGCTCTCGCCTGTGCCGGGTTGGGGACCGATGGCCTGGCCGCTCGTGATCTCCACCCTGATCGGCGCCGGCAGCTCCGCCTGGTTTTATCTGCGCCCCCACCCCCTGGCGGAACTTCCCTCCGGCCTGGGGGGTGTGCAGCACTGGCTGGCGGAAGACATGCACACCGAGGCCTTCTATCACCGCACCGTGGTGGCGCTGGTGGTGGGTTTGGCCCGGATCAGCGCCTGGAGCGATCAGCGCTTGGTGGATGGGTTTTCCAGCGGCACCGGTGGTGTGGCGCTGGAGGGGGCGCGTCGCCTCAGCCTCACCACCAGTGGTCGCTCTCAGACCTACGCCCTTTCGCTCGTGCTCGGCGTGCTGTTGATGGCCGCCTGGCTGCTGTCCCGCTGACGTGAACGCCATGGACCTGTTGCTTCTTCTGTTGATTCCCCTGCTGGCAGGCCTGCTGCTGCCACTGCTGCCCAGCTCTTCGGCCTGGGTGCGGCGCGGCGCCCTGGCGGCTGCCCTGCTGCAGCTGCTCGATGGGCTGTGGCTCTGGCAGCATCCGCCGGCTGCACTCTCCCTGAGCTGGCTGCCGCAGCTGGGCCTTCGCCTGGAGCTGGGCCTCGATGGGCTCACGATTCCGCTGGTGCTGCTGGCCGCCTTGCTCACCGCCATGGCGGTGTTGGCCAGTCCGGTGGGTCAGAGCCGGCCTCGCCTGTTCTTCGCCTTGATGCTGGCCACCAACCTGGGCCTGATCGGCGCCTTCTTGGCCCGCAATGCCCTGCTGTTCCTGTTGGCCTACGAGCTGATCTTGATCCCCACCACCCTGCTGGTGGCCACCTGGGGAGGAGAGCGCCGCGCTGGTGCGGCGATTCGCTTCCTCACCTACGGCGCGGTGTCGGGGGTGGCGTTGCTGGCTGCGGTGTTGGCCTTGGGTTGGCTCCAGCCGGGCGGCCTGAATTTCAGCTACTCGGCTCTAGCCGATCACACCCTCACGGCTCCACAGCAGCGTTGGATCCTGGCGCTGGTGTTGCTGGCCTTTGGCCTGAAGCTGCCCGTGGTGCCGCTGCATGGTTGGCAGCCCCTCACCTACAGCCAGGCGCCAACGCCAGTGGCGATGCTGCTGAGCGGCGTGGTGTCGAAGCTCGGAGCCTATGGGCTGCTGCGCTTCGGCCTTGAGTTTTTGCCGGATGCCTGGGCGGCGTGGTCGCCCTGGTTGGCGGCATTGGGAGCGATCAGTGCCATCTATGGCGCCCTCAATGCGGTGGCCCAGCTGGAGATGCGCCGTTTGGTGGCCTACAGCTCTCTGGGGCACATGGGCTTCCTGCTCCTTGCCCTGGCTGCCGCCACACCCCTGAGCCTGCAGGGCGTGATTGCCCAGATGCTGGCCCACGGTTTGATCATCGCCCTGCTGTTCTGCTTGGTGGGCCTGATCGAGCTGCGCACCGGCACCAGCGCCATCCCCGAGCTCTCCGGTCTGCTCAACCCCCAGCGCGGTCTGCCCTTCACCCTGGGACTGATGCTGTTGGCCCTGCTGGCAGCTGCCGGCGTGCCCGGCCTGGCCGGTTTTGTGGCCGAACTGCTGGTGTTTGAGGGCAGCTGGGTGGCCTTCCCCTGGCCCACGCTGGTTTGCCTGCTGGCCTCCGGCCTCACGGCCGTCTATGCGATCCGTTTGTTCAATCGCGTTGGTTTCGGCCGGTTGGATAACGCCAAGGCGGATTGGGTGAGCACGAGCTGGGGCGAGCGCGCTCCGGCCCTGGTGCTCAGCGCTTTGGTGCTGCTCACCGGGCTCTGGCCCGGCGCCCTCACCGGTTTCAGCGAGACCGCTACTGCACCGCTCGCCTTGCGTTCCAGTGACGCCGTCACCGTGATCGCCATGGCTCCCGCCAACTCCGTCGAGCTCCCCGCATGACTGCCTCCATCGCCCCGGAGCGCACCAAGGCTCCCCTGATTCCCCCCTCCAGCCACCGCTACGCCGATGTGATCCATCGGCTCGAGGCGGGTGGTTCGATGCTGCCCGACACCCCCGAGAACCTCCAGCAGATCATCGGCATCTACAAGGCCTATGCCGTGCCGATGGACTTCTATTGGCGCGATCTGCTCTACATCGCAGAGCGGGTGTTCCTCAATCCGCTACCGGCCTTCAAATACTTCATCTCCAAGGAGTATCTGGATCGCCCCAACAGCTACGCCGGTGAGCAGTCGAAGCTGCGCATTTGGCGCGGCACTGAGAAGGCGCATCCCGAGCTGCTGGAGTTCATGGAGCGCGGCGAAACCGCCCGCATGCCCAAACTGCTCCATCACCTCTGGCATGACCGGGTGAACATGGAGTTTGCCGAGGCCTGCATGCAGGCCATGCTCTGGCACCAGGGCATGGGCGGCCGCTTCAACGACTATCTCGAGAGCGACGCCTACCGCGCCAACGCTGATCGGGCGATCAAGGCCTACTTCAAAGGCAACCCGTTGATGCTGGGTCTCTACAAGCTGTTCCCGGAGATGTTCCTGGAGCAGGTTCGCCAGCTCAGCTATTACGCCAACCTGGGCCTGTTCTGGGAGGTGATGGCGCCGGTCTTCTTCGAGATGAGCGACATCTACGACGAGGGCGGCTTCAAGGGGGTGCCCGATGCCATGGACTTCCTCGTGAACGGCATTTTCGCAGTGGCGGGCCGGCCCATTTATCACCACCTCTATATCGGCGAGGAGTTCTACGAAATCATCCCCAAAAGCGAGGGATTCACCTGGCTCTACGAGGCTGCGTTGCCCTACGTGGAAGCGGTGTTCTACCGCACCTCACCCTTCCGCGGCACCAAGAGCTACAACGCTCAGGCCGGTCAGGTGCCTGCGGATCAGGCCGATTTCCACTACGGCATCCTTTACGCCGACGTGTTTCCGGTGGGATCTGCGGGGATCCCGCCCACGCTGCTGATGCAGGACATGCTGCATTTCCTCCCCCCCTACCTCAAGGAGATCTACCAGCAGCACAAGCGCGGTGAGGAGGATGAGCTGATTCAGCTGGGTATCACCTTCCAGCGCTCGATGTACAACGTGACCTCAGCGGTGATCCAGGCGCTGCGTTGCGCGCTGCTCTATCCGCTGGATGACACCAACCCCGAGCACCTGATGGCGAACCGCCGCTTCTTTGAAGCGCAGATGGATCGCTTCCTGCGGCCGGAGGCCCGGCTCCCCGATATCCAATCTCAGGACTACCGCTGATGGCTTCGATTCTCGAAACCGCCGCTTCGGTGGGCGTGTTCAACACCCTGCTGGCGGCTGTGGATGCTGCTGGCCTGCGCGGAGCGCTGGAGGGCCCCGGCCCCTTCACCGTGTTCGCTCCTGTGGATGATGCCTTTGCGGCACTCCCGCCCGGCACGGTGCAAACCCTGGTGGACAACCCGCCGCAGTTGGCTCGCATCCTCAAATACCACGTGCTCTCCGGCGCCTACAGCCGCAACGATCTCGTGGCCGAAGAGGCTTGGGAGAGCCTGGAAGGGGCACCGATTCCGATTCGTTGCAGCGACCCCTTTGAAGTGAAGAACGCCACGGTGGTCACCGCCGATGTCGTCTGCGACAACGGCGTGGTGCATGTGATCAATCGCGTGATCCTGCCGGGCTAATCAGGCGGCGCGCTGATTTTTATCGTCGAGGTAGTGGTCCCAGCTGCCGCGACCTCTGGCTGGCTGCTTCACCTGGTGATGCAGGCGCCGCACCCGCAGCACCCGCTCGCGCTCCAGCTTGCGGTAGTGCTCGATGCTGCGCTTGCGTCCCCGGGTTTCATCGAACACGATCGCGCCGGTGAGGGCCACCGAGGTGCCGATGATGCCAGCGGCCAGCAGCAGGGCGAAGGTGTCGGGCATGGCCACATCCCAGGTGTTCGTGTCGCTTTTGTATCGGATTGCCCTGGCCAGTCAAGGGTTTTTAGAACGATGTGTTGCTGTAGGAGAACCAGCGCTCTTTGGGCGCCGGATGGAGCACGCGAATGATCCGGATTTCAGGCGTGTAGCCGGGGCACAGTTGCTGCTGTTGGGTGATCAACGTTTGGGCTTCCAGCTCGGTCCCTTCCCATGTGCCTGAGCTGGGATTGTGGGCTGCGGATGGCTCCACTCATGCACCCAAGACGCTGTAACCCTGCTCCGCCTGAATCACCTCAGGGCTCCAGCCATGCAGGATCAGATGGGTGCTGAAGCGCCGCGCTTCAAGGATGGAGTCGAGCTCGCGGGATTCCAGCACCCGCATCGGCTGTTGATGCTCGCGTAGTTCATGGCAGGCGGCGTAGCGGCCGCTTTGATCCTGGGCATAGATCACCCAGTGCCCGCGATAAGGCGCCAGCCGATCGTGAAAACACACCAATCTCGGATGACTGAAGCGGATCGCCATTGGCCTGAGCGGAACGATGCGTTCACCCTGCGAATCCGCCTGCCCCCCGCACTGTCGCTTTGGCGACAAAGAGACCTTTCTTATTGGGGGGCTCGTGCCGACTGGTTGGCTGCCAGCTGATCAATCGCTGCTGCGATGGCTGAGTAGCACTGCTGCAGTTGCACCTCACTGATGCACAGGGGTGGCAGCAGATACACCACATTGCCCAGGGGGCGTAGGTACACGCCCTGTGCCATGCACAGCTGCTGCACTTGTTTGCCAATGGGGTTGAGATAACTGTTGGCTCCCAAGTTGAGCTCAAAGGCCGCCACCGTGCCCTGGCAGCGCGCCCGCTGCACCACAGACCGTTCTGCCAGCGCTTCCAGTTGGGGTATGTGCATCGCCTCGAACTGCTGATAGCGCTCAGGGTTGTGCTGCAGCAGATCGAGGCTGGCGAGAGCGGCGGCGCAGCCCAGGGGATTGGCGGTGAAGCTGTGGCCGTGGAAGAAGGTGTGCTCGGGGGTGCTGCTGATGAAGCCCTGGTAGAGCCGTTCGCTGGCCAGCGTCGCCCCCATCGGCAGGAAGCCGCCTGTGAGGCCTTTGGAGAGGGCCATCAAATCGGGTTGGATGCCGGCTCGATGGCTGGCGAAGAGAGCACCGGTGCGACCAAAGCCCGTCATCACCTCATCGGCGATCAGCAAGGCACCGCTCTGGCGGACGCGTTCCTGAACCGCCCGCAGGAAGCCTGCCCTCACCATGCGCATGCCCGAGGCGCCCTGGATCAGGGGTTCGAGAATTACGGCGGCGGTTGGCGTCTCGAGCGCTCGCTCGAGCTGCTGCAGCGCTTCGGCTTCCCGGGCCTCCACATCGGCATCGCCCCAGTGGGTGTGCGGCCAAGCGATACGGGCGACGTTGAACAGCAGAGAGTCGTAGGGCTCGGTGAACACGGAGCGATCCCCGAGCGCCATCGCGCCGAAGGTGTCGCCGTGATAGGCCCCGTCGAAGGCGATCAGCTGGCGGCGATCGCTGCCCTGATTGCGCCACCACTGCCAGGCGATCTTGAGCGCCACCTCCACCGCAGTGGAGCCGTTATCGGAGAAAAACAGCCGCTCCAGGCCGCTGAGGGCCGCCAGGCGGGTGGCCAGCTGTTCGGCGGGGTCATGGCTGAAGTTGGCGAAGATCACCTG
>JBEDHJ010000033.1:0-23453 GCA_041174205.1 Cyanobacteriota bacterium
GGGTAGTCGAGCTTGCCGTTGTGGAGATAGGCCAAGGTCGCCACGGTTTTGGCGTTGCCGCGGTAGGTGCTGACGTTGAAGGTGTTCGCCGGATCGCGGTTCAGCAGCGTGAGTAAGCGCGCCATCTTTCCTGCCAAGAGGGAGACGTTGCGCTCGGGATCCAGGAGTTGATTGCGCGCGTCAGCAAGCTCGGCTTCTGAAGCGTCTGGACGAAGCAGGCCCTGCTTGACCATTTCGCTTAACCCCAGTTGGGCTGGTCCAAGGGTGCTGAACAGACCTGAATGGGCGGCCAGAGGCAGGTCTTCACCTGGCTTGGCGTGTTGCATCTCATCGAACAGGATCGCTGTGAGCAGCATCGGGTTCACCCCGGTGCGCTTGCTCTCCCGCAACACCACGGGTCGAAGGCTGTCGAGACGGCCAACTGTGTGGTTGCGCAGCGGCGTGAGCTGGTCCATGCCGCGGGTGAACAGCTGGGCCAACTTGGGCTGGGGTCCGTGGACTCCAAAGCGCCGCTCCAGTTGTTGCAGCTCTTCCGCCGTGAATGTGGTGGGGTCTGCCGTCTGCTGATGGTTGTGGCTGGCATCTCTGCCAGTGCCTGCTTGGCTCTGCAGCTGCTGCACCGAGGCGGGTGCTGCACTCAAGGCCAGCAGTGCAAGCCCTGCCAAGGCAGAACGCAGCGCCACACCACCACCGCGAGAGCGGGACTGCTGGCTGTGGCGAAACGACAGGGTCAGCTTGATCACCTTGTTAATCAAATCTTACGAAGTTCAGCCCGTTTCGCTACGGAGAATCAGCGGACACTGTGTGCTTGTCCACACAGTCGCGGATCAGACTCGCCCTTTTCCTGCTTTTGCTGCTCAAAAGGCTTTGCCAGCGGGGATTTCACGGATAGCGTCCCTTCGCGACCGCTTGCACCGGCTTCATGACCTCCACCGCTTCCGTTTCCGGCCTTGCCCCCGGCAGCCAGTGGCAGCGGTTCTGCTCCCAGCTCTGGCACAACCCGAGCCTCGGTTTCTGGCTGGATGTGAGCCGGATGGGCCTCGATGACGCCGTTCTGGCCTCCCTGCGCCCGCGCTTTCAGCAAGCCTTCACGGCGATGGCAGCACTGGAGGGTGGCGCGATCGCCAACGCGGATGAGCAGCGTCAGGTGGGTCATTACTGGCTGCGCAACCCGCAGCTGGCCCCGGATCCAGAGAGCGGTCGTCATATCCAGGCGGAGATTGATCGGATCGAGGCCTTTGGTCGTGATGTCCTGAGTGGCGCCATCCGGTCCGCCAGTGGCCAGCCCTTCACCGATGTTCTCTGGATTGGCATCGGTGGATCGGGGCTTGGCCCGCTCCTGATGATCCGTGCCTTACAGGATCCCGGAGCTGGTCTTCCCTTCCATTTCTTCGACAACGTCGATCCCGATGGCATGCGCCGCACCCTCGCCTCCCTGGGGGATCGGCTCAAGACCACGCTCGTGATCGTGGTGAGCAAGTCCGGCGGGACACCTGAGCCCCACATCGGCATGCTCCAGGCCCGCCGCGCTGTGGAAGCGGCCGGTGGCGCCTGGATTCGCCAGGCGGTGGCGGTGACGATGCTGGGTAGCCGTCTGGATCAGGAGGCGGAGCAGGGCGACTGGCTGGCTCGCTTCGACATGTTCGATTGGGTGGGTGGCCGCACCAGCATCACCAGTGCCGTGGGTCTGCTGCCCGGCGTCTTGATCGGCTCCGACATTCGAGCCTTTCTGGCCGGCGCCGCCGAGATGGATGCCGTGACCCGTGCAGCCACCACCCTCGACACCAACCCCGCCGCCCTGCTCGCGGCCGCCTGGTTCCACGCCGGTGGTGGCCGGGGTCAGCGCGACATGGTGGTGCTCCCCTACCGCGATCGGCTTGAGGTGTTCAGCCGCTACCTCCAACAGCTGGTGATGGAGAGCCTCGGTAAGAAGCTCGATCGCCAGGGCAACGTGGTCCACCAGGGCATTGCCGTGTATGGCAACAAGGGCTCCACGGACCAACACGCCTACGTGCAGCAGCTGCGCGATGGCGTGGACAACTACTTCGTCACCTTCATCGAGGTGCTGGAGGATCCCGGTGATATCCCGCCGCTGGAGGGTGAAAACCCCGGTGACTTCCTCGATGGTTTCCTGCAGGGCACCCGCTCGGCTCTCACCGAGGAAGGCCGCTTCAACCTCAGCATCACCATGCAGAAGCTCGATGCCCGCAGTCTCGGTGCGCTGATCGCCCTCTTCGAACGTGCCGTGGGCTACTACGGCGAGCTGGTGAACATCAATGCTTATCACCAACCCGGCGTGGAGGCTGGCAAGAAGGCAGCCGCTGCCCTTCTTGATCTTCAGGCGCGACTGGAGCAGGCCATGGCTGACAAGCGCGAGCACACCCTGGCGGAGTTGCAAACGCTGATGGGCTTGCCCTCACCTGAGCCCCTCTATTGGATCCTGCGCCACCTCTGCGCCAACCGCCGCCACATCGATGCCCGCGGCGACTGGGGTCAGCCCGAGACGTTGGTTTTCATCCACGACTAGGGGACGAGGTTCACCAACTTCCCGGGCACCACGATGACGCGGCTGGGGGGTTTGCCCTCCAGCCACTTCGCCGCGATGTCGCTCTCGAGGGCGAGCTTCTCGAGAGTGGCCTTGTCGGCGTCTGCGGGCACTTCGAGGTTGCCCCGCACCTTGCCCTTGATCTGAATCACCAGCGGCACGGTGTCGCGCACCAAGGCTGAGGCATCCGCCACAGGCCAACGCTGGGCATGGATGCTGCTCCCAGCGAGGGCATCGCCGCTGTTGCGGCCGCCCAGCTTGAGCCATAGCTCCTCCGACAGGTGGGGGGCGAAGGGCGCTAGGAGGATCAGCAGCGTGCGCAGGGCCTCGCAGGCGAAGACCTCACCGCTGGCCTCGAGATGGCTGCCCATGGCATTGCTGAGTTTCATCAGCTCTGACACAGCGGTGTTGAACTGATAGTCGCCGTCGAGGTCGTCGCTGATTTCGGTGATCGCCGTGTGCACGGCGCGGCGGAGCTCCTGTTCATCGGGCTTGAGGCCACCTGAAGCACTCGCCTCAGCGAGGGCTTGGGCCACGGCATCTGCATTGCCGGCACCTGCCGCAAGGCTTAGGCCGCGCTCGCAGGCCGAATCCACGAGACGCCAAAGGCGTTGCAGGAAGCGGAACTGGCCTTCCACGTCGGCGTCATCCCACTCGAGATCCTTCTCGGGCGGCGCCTTGAACAGGATGAACATCCGCGCCGTATCGGCGCCGTATTTGTCGATCACAACAGCGGGATCCACGCCGTTGTACTTCGACTTCGACATCTTCTCGAAGAATGTCTCCAGCACTTCGCCGCTGACTGGGTCGCGGGGATCGGTGGGGTCGGCGACATCCCCCGGCGCGATGTATTTGCCGGTGAGGGGGTTCTTATAAGTGATGCCCTGCACCATGCCCTGGGTGAGCAGGCGGGTGAAGGGCTCGTCGAAGCTCAGCAGGCCGCGATCGCGCAGCACCTTGGTGAAGAAGCGCGAGTAGAGCAGGTGCAGGATCGCGTGCTCGATGCCGCCCACGTATTGATCGACCGGCAGCCAGCTGTCGACGGCCTCTTTGCTGAAGGGGAGCTGGCTGTTCTTGGCGTCGCTGTAGCGCAGGAAATACCAGCTGGAGCACATGAACGTGTCCATGGTGTCGGTCTCCCGCTTGGCGGGCTTGCCGCAGCAGGGGCAGCTCACGTTCACCCAGCTTTCCAATTGCGCCAGGGGCGAACCACCCTTGCCGCTGAAGGCCACATCGCGGGGCAGTTCCACCGGCAGCTGCTCGGCGGGAACGGGCACCACGCCGCAGCTGTCGCAGTGGATCACCGGGATCGGGCAACCCCAGTAGCGCTGGCGGGAGATCAACCAATCGCGCAGGCGGAACTGCACCTTCTCCTGGCCCCAGCCCTCCGCTGCAGCCGCTGCCGTGATCGCCAGCTTGGCTTCGCCGTTCGGCAGGCCATCGAAGCGACCGGAGTGGATCAACACGCCTCCTTCGGTCCAGGCGCCGCCTTCAAAGGCGTGCTCATCACTGTCTTCAGGAATGATCACCTGTTGCACCGGTAGTTCGTACTGGCGGGCGAACAGGAAATCGCGTTGATCGTGGGCGGGCACACCCATCACGGCGCCGGTGCCGTATTCAGCGAGCACGTAGTCCGCGATCCAGATGGGGATCAGCTCGCCATTGGCAGGGTTGCGCACCTGGGCTCCGATGGCCACGCCGCGCTTGGGTTTGTCTTCGGCGGTGCGCTCCTGCTCGCTTTGGCGTGAGACCAGATCGCAGAAGGCCTCCACCTCGATCTCGTGCTCGGCCGTGGTGAGCTCAGCCACCAATGGGTGCTCCGGTGCCAGAACCACATAGGACGCCCCGAAGATCGTGTCGGGCCGGGTGGTGAACACGGTGATGCGCTCGGCCGTGTCATTGCCATCGGCATCCACCACGGTGAACTGAAGCTCAGCACCGGTGCTGCGGCCGATCCAGTTGGCCTGCATCGTGCGCACCCGCTCCGGCCAACCTTCGAGTTGGTTGAGGTCGTCGAGCAGTTGCTGGGCGTAGTCGGTGATCTTCAGGAACCACTGGCGCAGCTTGCGCTTTTCCACCAGGGCTCCGGAGCGCCAGGAGCGGCCCTCGCTATCCACCTGCTCATTGGCGAGCACGGTCTGATCGATCGGATCCCAGTTGACCGTCGCATCCTTTTGATACGCGAGGCCCGAGTCCAGGAATTGCAGGAACAACCACTGGGTCCAGCGGTAGTAATCGGCGTGGCAGGTGGCCACTTCGCGATCCCAGTCGATCGAGAGCCCGAGTTGATTGAGCTGCTCGCGCATGGACGCGATGTTCTGGTCTGTCCAACCGCCGGGATCCACACCCCGTTCAATGGCGGCGTTTTCCGCCGGGAGGCCGAAGGCATCCCAGCCCATCGGATGCAGCACCTTGTTGCCGCGTAACCGCTGAACCCGTGCCACCACATCCGTGATCACGTAGTTGCGCACATGGCCCATGTGCAGGTTCCCCGAGGGGTAGGGGAACATCGAAAGGGCGTAGAAGGCCTCATCGCCGGGCTTCAGCTCGGGCGTGTCGTGCAGGCCGTTCTCCCGCCAGGCCCGTTGCCAGCCGGTTTCGATCGCCTGGGGTTGGTAGCGGCTGCTCTCGCTCACGGACGGGCTGGGGTGCGATGGGCCGATGCTCCCACAGCCCTCAGACCAGAGCCCGGATCAATGCGATGGCTTGGCGGCTCACCAACACCAGCTCCTCGGCGCCGGCCGGTTCCAGAGCCAGATACTCCCCGTCCACCCAACGGGGGACACCGGTGACACTCGTTCCCTCCATCAGCTGCACCACCAGGTTGGTGCGGCTGCGGATCCAGCTCTGCAGCTGGCGGATCCCTGGTTGGGAGGTGTCGAACTGAGCAGACCGGTTCTCCATGCTGCTCCCCATAGGATCGGCCTCAACCTCATGCCTGCGTAGGCAGGCTGCCGCGCGTGTCGTCCCCCAGCAAGACCCCGTTCAGCTCGCTCCAGGCTGAACTGAGCTTCAGCAAGTACCAGGGGCTGGGCAACGACTTTCTGATGCTGGATGGGCGATCCGCCGCTGATCCGGATTTTGTCTTCGGCCTCACCCCGGAGTTGGTGGTTGAGCTCTGCGACCGCCGCTTCGGCGTGGGCGGTGATGGCGTGATCCTGGCGCTACCGCCCAACAACGGCGGCGAACTGCGCATGCGCATCTTCAATGCTGACGGCACCGAGCCTGAGATGTGCGGCAACGGCATTCGCTGTCTGGCTCGCTTCCTGGCCGACCGTGACGGTGACGGCCCTGGCCGCACCTGGCAGATCGACACCCTGGCCGGGCGCATCGTGCCCGAGCTCTTATCCGACGGCACCATTCGCGTGGATATGGGTGCCCCCTTCCTGGAGCCAGAGCAGGTGCCCACCACGTTGGCGGTGGGTGCAGCAGGTTTGCCTCAGGGCGATCTGGAGGTGGATGGCGAGGTCTTTGCGGTGGCCGCCGCCGGCATGGGCAACCCCCATGTGGTGATCCCTGTGCCCCTGGTGGAGGAGATCGACCTGGATCGCTTCGGTGCGCTGTTGGAAATCCATCCCGCCTTCCCCGCCAAAACCAATGTGCATTTCGTGCAGGTGCTGGCCTCGGATCACCTTGTGATGCGCGTCTGGGAACGCGGTGCCGGTCCCACCCTGGCCTGCGGTACGGGCGCTTGCGCCACCCTGGTGGCCTGCCACAGCTTGGGGCTGTCGGAGCGTCGGGCGCGCCTGGATCTCCCCGGTGGCCCATTGCAGATCCACTGGGATGCCAGCAGCGGCAAGGTGTTCATGGATGGTCCTGCCGAACACGTGTTCGATGCCCTGATTCCAGACCCCCGAGCCGTGGCTGATGCGCGTCGTCAAGCGGCTCAGACTGTTGAGTCCAGGACGACCTCAGCCGCTCCGGCGCGGCCGAGCAGCGATGCTGCGCCTGAGATCGATTGCGCCACGGTTTGCACCAACGGCTGCATCCGCCCGGACAATTGCCCCAGCGCTGAGGCCCGCGCCCGTGTGGCGGCGTTGCTGAGTGGAAGTTCCCTCGACGATCTGGTGACCTTGGCCACCAACACGCTCGAATCCCGCACCCGGGCCCGTTTCGAGCGCGATAGCGGCATAAGCGGCTGAGGCTATGGCCCAGCTGCCTTTGAGCCGTTATCTCGATTGCTGCGCCACCACACCCATGGCGCCAGAGGTGGCCGAGCGCATGGCAGCGGTGCAGGCCGAAGCCTGGGCGAATCCCTCCAGCTTGCATGGCTTTGGACTGGCGGCAGCCGAACAGCTGGAGCGGTCCCGTCAGGGGTTGGCCGATCTGTTGGGCTGCACCACCGAACGGCTGGTGTTCACCTCAGGCGGCAGCGAGTCGATCCACCTGGCACTCCTGGGCAGCGCAGCGGCCCTCGAAGCAGCCATGCCTTCCGCTGAGTCGCCGCGATTGTTGGTGTCGGCGGTGGAGCATCCCGCCACGCGGGCGGCCTGTGCCGTCCTGCAGCAGCGCGGCTGGCAGGTGGTGGAGCTGCCTGTGGACCCATGGGCTGCCCTGGATCTTGATGCGTTGGCGCGTTGGTTACGACCACCCACCCGCTTGGTGTCTCTGATCTGGGGCCAGAGCGAGGTGGGCACGATGCAGCCGCTTCAGCGCATCGGTGCGCTCTGTCGGCAGGCCGGGGTGCTGCTGCATGTCGATGCCGTGCAGGTGTTGGGGCATCAGCGCATCGCCATGGCGGAGTTGCCTGTGGATCTGCTCAGCCTGGCCGCCCACAAGATTCAGGGCCCACGTGGCATTGGCGCCCTGGTGCTGCGCCAGGGGCTGACGTTGCAGCCCTGCATTGGCGGTGGTGGACAGGAGGGCGGGATGCGGGCAGGCACGGAGCCGGTGGCTCTGGCGGCTGGCTTTGAAACCGCTCTGGCTCTCTGCGCCACTCGTCTGGAGCGCAACGGCGGAGTGGACCCTGTGGCAGCGCTGCGTGATGCATTGCTGGGCCGACTGCTGTGCTTGCCGGGGTTGGACTTGAGCGGCCCTGACCCCCGGGAGTCCAGCCATCCCGATCGGCTACCGCACCACCTCAGCCTTGTGGTTCGCTCCCATGCAGGTGCCTGGCTGAATGGTCGTCAGCTGGTGCAAGCGCTTTGGCGCGAGGGATTCGCCTGCAGTAGCGGTTCCGCCTGCAGCAGTAGCGGCTCGGCAGCCAGCTCTGTGTTGCGCGCGATGGGGTATGAGCAGGAGGCAGCTGGGGCTGGCCTGCGCATCAGCCTGGGTCCATGGCATGGACCTGAGCTGCTGGAGCAGTTTCCAGATGCCCTCGAACGGGCTCGAGCAGCGCTTTAAGGTCGGCCGACCAGCATTGAACCCATGCTCCCCGCCGACCTGCGCAGCGCCGAAGCGGAGGCACTGACAGCCGTGCAGGCCGCTCTATCGAGCCAGAGCCGGGGCCTGTGGACCGTTGAGTTCCGCTTTGAAGGCCTGCGCATCTTGCCCGTAGCCCTTCGCTTGCTGGCAGCGCTGACCCCTCAACACCCTGAAGCGCGTTTGCTGTTCCCAGATGCCGGGGCCACCGCCCTGGCCAAGCGGGATGCGCCAGATCAAGCCGGCCAGTTATTGGGCCTGGGGGATCTGCTCCGCTTGCAGCAGGCCGATGGTGGCAGCGAGGGCTTGGTGCTGCTCGCCGCTCCGACCCCAGCGGACTATGAGGAGGTGGAGTCGCTCTGTGCCCAGCATCGTGGCTCGCTGGTGATGCTCAACGGGCGTTTGGAGGATGCCGCCGTCGGTATCGGCACGGTGGCGCGGGAGCGGCGTAAGGGGTTTCTGGCGGAGTGGCAAGCGGCCTATGGCGTGCTGCCAACGGCTGAAGGTGCACTGCGTCGTGCCTATCCAGCCGATTGGCAGCTCTACCGCCGCGACCCCGATGGGTATCGCAGCATCTGCAGCTTCGAGAGCCGTCCCGATCGCGAACAGCAGCTGGAGGCGCTCGAAGAGGCCGCACGCTGAGCTTGTGCACAGCGAACGTGCTCCTTACAGTTCGGTGTCTGCTGTTCTGCCATGGCTGAATCCTCCCGTCGTTTCTCCCTTGTGGATGCGGGAGCAGCTGCGGCTGTTCTGTTGGCTGCGGCGGGGGTGATCTGGAGTCCCAAGCTCAGCGGGGCCGTCGCACGTGCCACCGGAAGCCTGGTGCCCGTGACGGTGATGGTGGATGTGCGTGGTGTTCCCGTAGCCAATCCCGACAGCGTGATCACTGCGGCTCGCGATTCGGGCAAGGTGGCGATCGTGATTCGCAATCAGCCCCACGGCAGCGTGGCTGTGCAGCAGGTGATTCCGCTGCAGCGCCGTCTTTCGGCCGTGCTGCCCGACGGCAAGGTGGTGTCGGCTCCCGACCCCAATCAAGAGATCTTCCCCAGCCTGGATGTGCGCTTTGTCCTGAAAGGAGAAGGGCGCAAGGGCGCTGATGGGGTGGTGTTCGGCAACCAAAACCTGAAAATCGGTGCACCCGTGGAGCTGGAGGGCAGCAATTTCCGCGTTACGGGCTCCGTGACCGGCCTGCAGCTGGGCCGCTCCTGAGATGAAAGGGCTGTTGCTTCTGGCCGCGCTTGCTCCCCTCAGCGTTCACCTGCCGGTGAACGCGCTCCAGGAGGGTGTGGCGGTCCCGACTGTCACAGCCACCTCGCTTCCTGCGGCTCCACCACCGGTTGGTCTGCCGCAACTGCAGCAACAGGTGAGCTGCCCGGCGTTGCAACAGCGCATCCAGGCGGCGATTGGCCAAGAGGCCTCAGTTTGGAGCGTCAGCGTCGTGGACGCCCAGGGTCGGCTGCTGGCGGACGTCAACGGCACGCGTCCTCGGATCCCGGCGTCCAACCAGAAGCTGATCAGCACGGCCATTGCTCTTGATCGGCTTGGACCCGATTACAGGCTGACGACCCGGTTATGGCGTCAGCCTGATGGCACCTTCCAGATCACCGGTGAGGGCGATCCCGATCTCGACTTGGCGCAACTCAAGCGCTTCGCCAAGTTGGCGATGGGATCCGGTGGTAGCAGCGGCTCCCCGTCCGGACCTGTGTCGATCCAGCTCGTTGAGGAGCCCCAACAGCGTTGGTGGCCCCAGGGGTGGGACTGGGCCGATCGAGCCGAAGCCTATGGCGCGCCGATTACCCGTTTGGCTCTCACCAGCAATGCGCTGGACATGGCCGTGAGCAATCCGCCCAGCCGCATGCAGGCGCTGCTCGGCCAAGAGATCAAACGCCAGGGGGGCAGCGCCGCCATCCGCTTGGTGCCGGTGAGTAGCGCCAACACCGAGCAAGCCACGCTGCTGCACGAGGAGCGCTCCGTGAGCATGCACGGCCTACTCAGCCTGGCCAATACCGATAGCCACAACTTCACGGCCGAAGTGTTGTTGCGCCAGGGCACGGGCAGCTGGGATCTACCCCAGGCCCGCCAACGCGCCATGCAGTGGCTTTCGAGTCAAGGGCTGCCCATGGCCGGGGTGAATGTGGTGGATGGCAGTGGCCTGGATCGCAGCAATCGCGTCACCAGTCGCCTGCTCGCCGCACTGCTCCTACGGATGGCCCAGCATCCCTATGCCAACGATTACGCCGCATCGATGGCGATTGCTGGTCAGCGGGGCACGTTGCGCAGCCTCTGGCGTGGCAGTGATCTTGAGGGGCAGTTCCGTGGAAAAACCGGCACGATCAGTGGCGTGCGCTCGATCACCGGCATCCTCAACAGTCCGGACGGTATTCGCTACGTGAGCATGGTCTCGAATGGGGCTGGTTCCCCAAACAGCACCATTGGTTCGATCCTGCGCCAGAGCCGTGTGGCGGGTCTATGCCCACCGCTGGCCACGGCCCTTCAGCCCTCGATCTGAGCTTCAGCGCTGACCAGCGGCCCGCTTGATGCGCTCCGCTGCCCGGCGGGCTCGACTGATCGGAACGGCCTGTTCGTCGGCGCTGCGGCTCTGCTGCACGAGGGTGGTGGGATCCACGGCTTGGAGACGCACCAGCTCCCGGCGACCGGCCACAACCACCTGGCCCATGTCCTTGAGGCGGCCTTCCAGTTCGCTGAGCACCTGCTCGGCGTAGCGGTTGGCACCCTCCTGGATGGTGGCGGCCTCCTGACGGCTCCGACTGATCAGCGCTTCACACTGCTGTTGGGTCTGTTGGCGGAACTGCAGAGCGTCGGCCTGCACTCGCTCCGCTTCCGCTTGGCTGCTCTGCTGGACGCGCACGGCTTCCTGGCGGATCTTCTCCAGCTCCATCAGGCTTTGCTGGCGAGCCTGCTCATGCTGTTCCGCCAGCTGACGCTTGAGCTCCAGCGCCTCCTGATCCAACTGCTGGCGGCGCTGCAGGGCTTCCTGCTCCAGTTGCTGGCGGCGCTGGCTGAATTGTTGCTCCATCTGGGCCAGGCGGCCCTGGTGCTCCTGCTCAGCCTTGGCCACGTGCTGGCGGGCTTGGGCGAGCATTTGTTCGCCCTGTTGCCGGCCCTGGTCCCGTAATTCCGCTCCCTGGCGTTCCGCTTCCTGGCGGATGGATTGGCTGTTGATCAGTTGTTCGCGCTGTTGGCGCGCCTGACTGAGCAGTTCCTCGGCCTGCTGCCGGGCCTGAGTGATGAACTCCTCCTTCTTGGCCACCAGCTCCTCGGCCTGGGCCAACTGGGCGGGCAGGGCTTCCCGCACCGCATCCATCAGTTCAATGGCGTCCTGCTCATTCACCAGGCGGCCGCCACTGAATGGCACGCGGGTGCCGTCCAGAACGATCTCCTCCAGTTGATCGAGCTGATCGAGCACGGACGTGAGCTGCGCCTCAGCCATCGGGAGGGATCAAGGGGATGTCTGATTAAAAAGCCTGGACAGGTCGTTTGCCACTCCTGTGGGGACCATGTGACGCACCGAGCCGCCGAAGCGGGCCACCTCCTTCACGACTGAGCTGCTCAGAAAACTGTGGGCAGTCGCAGTGGCCAGAAACAGGGTCTCCAGCTGCGGCGCCAGGCTCTTGTTGGTGTGGGCGATCTGGAGCTCGTATTCGAAGTCGCTCAGGGCTCGCAGACCCCGCAAGATCACACCCGCACCGCAAGCCTGGGCAAAGCTCACCGTGAGCCCGTCAAAGGCGGCCACCTCCACGTTGGTGAGGTGGGTTGTTGCAACGCGGATCTGCTCCAGCCGCTGCTCCACGCTGAAGCAGGGGTTCTTGCTGGGGTTACGCAGCACCGCCACGACCAAGTGGTCAAACAGGTTGGCGCCCCGTTCGATCACATCAAGGTGCCCCAGGGTGAGGGGGTCGAAGCTGCCGGGATAGAGAGCCTGCATCGGCCGATCCTATGGAGCGAGGCAGGAGCAGACCGGCGTTTCTAGAGTTGCGGCATCGCTCCTCTGCTGCCATGGCCCTCAACGCTGACGCCAAGAAGACCCTGCTGCGCAAGATCCCGCATGGCGTCTTCATCTGTGGTGTGGCGGAGGGCGAGGAGGTGAACGGCTTCACCGCCAGCTGGGTCACCCAAGGCTCCTTTGAGCCGCCGCTGGTGGTGATGGCGGTCCGTGCGGACAGCACGAGCAACGGCATGATCCAGCGCACAGGTCGGTTTTCCCTGAATGTGCTGGCAGCCGATCAGAAGGATTTGGCCGCCGTGTTCTTTAAACCCCAGAAAGGTGTCGGCGGTCGTTTTGATGCGGCTCCGTTCAGCCTGGGCGAGCTGGGGCTGCCGATCCTCAACGATGCGCTGGGAGCTGTGGAGTGTGAGCTGGTGGGCCAGGTGGCCCATGGTGACCACACCGTGTTCGTGGGGGAGGTGAAGAGCGCCGTTCTCCATCGCGATGGTGCTGCGCTCGAACTGAGCAGCACCGGTTGGCAGTACGGCGGCTGAGCGGCGGTTCCACTCGTTGAATCGTGCCCACACCCTGCTGCAGGACCCGCCTCGCCTGAAGGCGCGCCTGAAGGAGGTCCCCGTCGAGCCGGGTTGCTATTTGATGCGCGATGGCGAGGACCGGATCCTCTACATCGGCAAGGCCAAGGTGCTGCGGAACCGCGTTCGCAGCTATTTCCAGAGCGGCAGTGGTCATGGGCACTCGCCCCGCATCGCCTTAATGGTGAGGCAGGTGTGCGAGATCGAATTCATCGTCACCGACAGCGAGGCCGAAGCCCTGGCGCTGGAAGCCAACCTGATCAAAAACCATCAGCCACATTTCAATGTGCTGCTGAAGGACGACAAGAAATATCCCTATCTCTGCATCACCTGGAGTGAGGCCTATCCGCGCATTTTCATCACACGCCGGCGCCGTTTCCGATCGCCACTGGATCGTTTTTATGGGCCCTACGTGGATGTGGGTCTGTTACGCCGCACCCTGGGCCTGGTGAAACGGGTCTTCCCCCTGCGGCAGCGACCCCAGCCTCTCCATAAAGACCGCACTTGCCTGAACTACGACATCGGCCGTTGTCCGGGGGTGTGTCAGGAGAAGATCAGTTCTGAGGACTATCACCGCACCCTTCGCCAGGTGGCGATGGTGTTCCAGGGGCGCAACGAAGAGCTGCTGCAGCTGCTGCAAGAGCAGATGGAGCGTTACGCCGAACGCCTTGATTTCGAAAGCGCGGCGCGGGTGCGAGACCAGCTGCAGGGCATCGACACCCTCACGGCCGATCAGAAGATGAGCCTGGGAGACAGCTCCGTGAGCCGTGATGTGCTGGCCCTCGCCGCTGATGAGCGGGTGGCGGCGGTGCAGCTGTTTCAGATGCGGGCCGGCAAGTTGGTGGGACGGCTCGGCTTCACCGCCGATGCGATCGGAATCCACCCACAGGACGACGGTGCAGGGGGTGATCTGCCCGCGTCGCCGCAGCGGCGTGAGGAGCTGGGGCGCATCTTGCAGACCGTGATCGAAGAGCACTACAGCCAGGTGGAGCCGGTGGAGATCCCTCCGGAGCTGTTGCTCCAAGTGCCCTTGCCACAGCAACAACTGATCGAGGACTGGTTAGGTGAGCTGCGCGGACGCAAGGTGCGTCTGGCGGTGCCGCAGCGCTCTCAGAAAGCAGATCTGATCGAGTTGGTGACACGCAACGCCAGCTACGAACTGGAGCGGGCACGCCGCGCCAGTGAACAGAACCTCCTGGCCACTGAAGATCTGGCGCAACTGCTGGAACTCTCCACGCCGCCGCGCCGCATCGAGGGGTATGACATCAGTCATATCCAGGGCAGCGATGCCGTGGCCTCCCAGGTGGTGTTCATCGATGGCCTGCCGGCGAAGCAGCACTACCGCAAATACAAAATTCAGAGCAGTTCAATCCGAGCTGGCCACTCCGACGATTTCATGGCCATGGCCGAAATCATGCGGCGGCGCTTTCGGCGCTGGGCGCAGGCGAAGGCTGAGGGAGCCGATCTGCGCGCCCTCCGCCGCGCGGCAGGCAGCGCCCTGCATACCGGTGGGCTCAACGATTGGCCGGATGTGGTGATGATCGATGGAGGCAAGGGTCAGCTCTCGGCTGTGATGGAGGCCCTGCGCGAACTCAACCTCGACGAGGACCTGGTGGTGTGTTCACTGGCCAAGCAACGAGAAGAAGTGTTTGTGCCCGGTGCCAAGCAACCACTCGAGAGCGAACCGGAGCAACTGGGTGTGCAACTGCTGCGGCGCTTGCGGGATGAGGCCCATCGCTTTGCGGTGACCTTCCACCGTCAGCAGCGAGGAGAGCGCATGAAGCGCTCACGGCTCTCCGATATTCCAGGCTTGGGCCCGAAGCGAATCAAGGAGCTGCTGGCGCATTTCCGCTCGATCGACGCCATCCAAATGGCCAGTCTTGACAGCCTGGCAAAAGCGCCCGGCATGGGACCAGGTCTGGCTCGTGTGGTGTGGGACTACTTCCATCCTCAAGATCCTGAGGTCGAGCTGGAGAATGAACAACCATTGGAGCTGGCCGGTTGAACAGGATCTGCTCCGTTCTCTGGGCATGCACCTTCGCTCTATGGCTCAACCTTGCTGTTGTCGCCATGCCGGCAGCTGCAGCTCCCGGGGTCTGTGTCGGGCCGATCTGTGCTGATGAAATCACCCGCAGCGCCAAGCACCACTTCCAGCTGAGAATGCGCGTGAGTGACCAACAGGGTCATCGCGAACGCCTCACGGTTGATTGCCGCAGTGCTGTCTTGAGTCCTGCTGCGGGTTTGGTCGAGCGTGGGTATGCGGCCGCTGTTGCGCGCAAGGCCTGCCGTTTGGCAGGAGAGGGCCCTGCGTGACGATCGGAATCTGGGTGCTGGGTGATCAACTCAATCACGCCCAGGCCGCGCTGAGCGGGGTGGACCAGAGCGCCGTTCGTGTGCTCCTGGTGGAGAGCAGTTCTGTGCTTCAGCAGCGCAGTTATCACCGCCAGAAGCTGGTGCTGGTCTGGAGTGCGATGCGCCACTTCGCTGAAGAGCTGCGCAGCAGTGGCTGGTGCGTCGATTACGTCGAGTGCGAGAGCTTTTCGGAAGCTGTCCGGGCCTGGATTGTCAGGCACGGCATCCGTGAACTGCGGGTGATGGACCCGGCCGATCGCGGATATCGCTTGGCCATCGAGCGGCTGAACCTGAACGTGCCGCTCCAGTGGATCCCCAGCAATGCGTTTCTGTGGAGCCGCAACGAGTTTGCGGCGTGGGCAGCCGGTTACAAGCAGCTGCGCCTTGAGCTGTTTTATCGCGAGGGCCGCCGCCGCTTCGGCGTGCTGATGCAGGGGCAAGGTTCCAGTGCTGAGCCACTGGGAGGGCAGTGGAACTTTGATGCGCAGAACCGCAAGGCGCCTCCTAAAGGCCTACAGGGGCCTGAACCACTTTGGTTTGAACCCGATTCGATCACCCAAGCAGTGATGGCGAAGGTTCATGCATTCGATCAAGCCAGATCGGCGGCGGGTCTGTCTGCTCTTCCGGGTGACCTCGAACCGTTCCGTTGGGGCGTGACTCGAGACCAAGCCCTGCAGGTTCTCAAGCAGTTCATCGATACCCGACTCGCGGGGTTTGGCCCGTATCAGGACGCGATGGTGAGCGGGGAGCCCACCCTCTGGCACGCCCTGCTCTCGCCTTACCTCAACCTCGGCTTGCTTCATCCTCTGGAAGTGATCCGTCGCTTGGAGCAGGAAGGCCTCGCCCGTGCGGTTCCCCTGGCCGGATTGGAAGGCGTGATCCGCCAGATCCTGGGCTGGAGGGAATACACCCATGGCCTCTACCACTGGTTTGGCGATGCCTATGCAGGCCTGAATCATTTCGGCGCTCATCGGCCTCTGCCGGCAGCCTTCGAGCAACTCGGTGGCAGTGGCATGCGCTGCCTCGACACGGTGCTGTTGGAGCTGCGCCAAAGCGGCTACGCCCACCACATCCAGCGCCTGATGGTGTTGGCGAACTATGGCTTGATCGCCGGCTTGGATCCTCAGGCCTTCACCGCCTGGTTCCACCGCATGTTTATCGACGGCTTCGACTGGGTGATGCAGACCAATGTGCTCGGCATGGGGCTGTTTGCTGATGGGGGGCGCCTGGCTAGCAAGCCCTATGCCGCCAGCGGCAACTACATCAAACGGATGAGCACCTACTGCAAGGGCTGTCGCTATGACGTGAAACAGCGGCATGGCCCCCAGGCCTGCCCGTTCAACAGCCTCTACTGGGATTTCCTGGCGCGCCATGGCGATGAGCTGCGGCGCAATCCCCGCATGAGCCTGGTAATCAAGCAGCTGGAGAAGCTGCCGGCCGAGGAGCTGGCACTGATCCAGCAGGCCGCAAATCGGCATCATTCCGAAATGGTGGCAACGGTTGCTTGACAGGGCCCGCCCCGCAGCGGATCCTTGGCACCCACCACATCTGGCTTGATGACGCCTCCCGCCACTACCCCTGGTGCTGATGCCGTCGCTGCGGCCAGGACGGTGGATGTGGAGCTCCCCCTGGATCTGGCCCAGGCCGTGCAGGGTTACGTCGCGTCCCGTCCCGGATTGGACTCGGCCCGCTTGTTGCAGACCGCGATCGCCCAGTTCCTGGTGCAGCAGGGCAGCGCCCGCCCCGAAGTGCGCGAGCTCTACCTTGATGGCCTGTTCGGCTCCTGTCAGTGATCACCCTGGCGGCCCTTCCTCCTGAGGCCTATCTCTGGTTCAAGACCCTGCACATCGTCGGTGTGGTGGTCTGGTTCGCCGGACTCTTCTATCTGGTCCGACTGTTCATCTATCACCGCGAGGCCGAAGAGCTGGAGCCTGCGCTGCGCCTGGCCTTTCAGGCCCAGTACGGGCTGATGGAGAAGCGCCTGGCCAACATCATCACAACCCCGGGCATGGTGGTGGCCGTGTCCATGGCGGCGGGCCTGCTGGTGAGCAATCCCGCCTGGCTCCACCAGGGTTGGATGCACGCCAAGCTCGCCTTCGTAGCAGGCCTGATCGCCTATCACGCGTTCTGTTATCGGCTGATGGGTCAGCTGCAACAGGGGAACTGCAACTGGAGCCCGAAACAGTTGCGGGCTCTTAATGAACTCCCCACGCTGTTGCTGGTGATTGTGGTGATGCTGGTGGTGTTTAAAAATCAGTTCCCCACCGGCGCTGCCACCTGGTTCATCGTGGGCTTGGTGGTCTTCATGGCGGCTTCCATTCAGTTCTATGCCCGCTGGCGCCGGCTGCGCGCTGAGCGTGAGGCAGCAGCCATCGCAGGCTGAAGCCGTGGCCTCGCATCCCCTGCGGCCAATCCTTGAGCAGGTGGAAGCCAGCAGTTGTCCTGGTCGGCTCAATTTTCACTGCCACACCATCCACAGCGATGGAAGCCTGCGGCCAGAGCAGCTCGGAATCCAGGCGTTGCAGATCGGCCTTGAACACCTAGCCGTCACTGATCACCACAGCACAGCCGCCTTCGAGACACTGCACTCCTGGTTCAGCAGTCAGAAGCAAGCCGGCCAGAGCGTGCCAACGCTGTGGAGCGGTGTGGAAATCAGTTGCCTGCTGGAGGGATGCCTTGTGCACGTCTTGGCGCTGGGGTTTGAGCCAGGCCATCCCGCCCTTGCTCCCTATTGCCAAGGTCAAGCGCCCGTTGGCGATCTGCTTCAGGCAGGTGCAGTGGTGGATCGCATCCACGCCGCGAACGGCCTTGCGCTGTTGGCCCATCCCGGCCGCTACCGCTTGAGCTTCCAGCGCTTGATCCCAGCCGCTGCAGCCCTTGGCTTCGATGGAGCCGAGGCCTATTACGACTACCGCATGCAACCCAGATGGGAGCCCACGCCGGTGGTTTGCGAGGCCATCGCCGCTCTGCTGGCCAATCACGGACTATTGCGAAGTTGCGGTACGGATACCCATGGTCACCAGCTCAGTGGTCGCTAGGGTTCCCGAAGAATTCATGCCTGCCGATGGGCCTGTTCGATCGTCTGCTCGGTGGAAACAAGTCGGTGACCGGCTCCAAGCCGGATAAACCGGCCAAGCAGGAGGACGCCTTCTTCCTGGATGCCGATGCCTCCAGCAGCATGGGCGACGTGAACTTCATGCGGCGTTCCAACACCATCCGCCACACCTTCCCTGGCACCGCCAGCAGCCCTGGTGGCAAGGAGCTTGTCGAAGAAGTGGCCTCGATGGAGATGCGCCGTGAAAAGGCCACCCCTGGCCTCGGCGGTGCCGTCGACCAGGAAACGGAGATCAACCTCACCGGCGGCATCCCCAAGCCCGTGAAGAAGACCTTCGCCGAGCAGATGAGCAAGGCCGAGCTGGAGCAGCGCAAGAAGGGTTCAGCCGTTGCCGTGAACACACCCGGTCAGGCCAACGCCAAGATCCAGACAGCCAGCGAAGCCCAACCTCAAATCACCAGTCAGCAACCTGCCAAGCCTGGTGATATCGGTGCTTTCAAGGGCTGGGTCAAGGACCTCTGATTCAAGCCTCAACCAAGGCTTCCGCATCCAGGACCAGCTGACGCAGATGCTCCAGCTGGTTTTTTTGTGCGCTCTCCCAGAGGCCGCGATGGTGTGCTTCCAGCAGCCTCTCGGCCATGTCCCGCAGGGCCCATGGGTTGGACTGGCGCAGGAAGGACAGCACCTCTGGGTTGCTCAGCCACTGCTGCGTGATCGCGCCATAGCCCCAGTCGGGAACCTTGCCCGTGCTGGCGTCATAAGCGAACAGATAGTCGAGGCTGGCGGCCATCTCGAAGCCACCTTTGTAGCCGTGGTCCTGCATCCCTTCGATCCAGCGAGGATTGAGCACACGCGAGCGCAGCACCTTGTCGAACTCCCGCTCCAGTCGATGCACCCGAGGCCGTTGTTGGCGTGAATGATCACCGAACCACAGCTGCGGGGCACGGCCCTGAAGCGTTTCCACGGCGGCGCTGAGTCCGCCCTGGAACTGGTAGTAATCGTCGGAATCCAGCAGGTCGTGCTCGCGGTTGTCTTGGTTGTGGAGCACCACCTGAACCTGACCAAGCCGTTGTTCAAAGCCTTGGCGGTCGGCCTGGATCGTCAATCGGCCATCGCTGCCACTACCCGCCAATCCCTCATAGCGCCAGCTGCTCCAATTGAGATAGGCCTGAGCTAGGTCGGAGCGCTCCTCCCACTCACCGCTATCGATCAGGCCCTGCAGTCCGGCTCCATAGGCACCTGGCGCTGAGCCATAGACCCGCCAGGCATGGCCATCCCGTTGGGCCGCCGCCGCGAGTGGATTGTCGGCCTCGGGCTCATCTGCAGCAGCCACAAGGGCCGTAGCGCGGTTCACCCAGGCCACAAGTTGGGGAAACGCATCGCGAAACAGACCGGAGATCCGCAGCGTTACATCCACCCGCGGGCGGCCAAGCTGCGCCAGGGGGATCAATTCCAGATCAATGAGACGGCGGCTGGGGCCATCCCAGACGGGACGCACGCCGAGCAAGGCCAGGGTCTGGGCGATGTCTTCACCTCCATTGCGCATCGTGCTGGTGCCCCAAACCGAGAGGGCCAGGTGGCGGAGGGGTTCTCCCTCCTGCATCAGGTGTTGATCGAGCAGCAACTCAGCGCTGCGGCGGCCCAGATCCCAGGCGGCCTCCGTGGGCAGGCCCCGCAGATCCACGCTGTAGAAATTGCGGCCCGTCGGCAGCAGGTCCGGCCGACCGCGTGTGGGGGCTCCAGATGGACCTGCGGCGATGCGCCCGCCGCCGAGCGCTGTGAGGAACGCCTCCTGCTCGGTTAATCCGCATTGGAGGAGGTTTGGCACCAGGCCTGTCTGCAGGCGCTCCAGCACGCTGCGGGTCTGTACTCCCTCCGCGATCTCCTCTGGGGCGAGCGGGGAATCAGCCAACAGCGCCGAACAGCACGTCAAAGCCTGTTGTTCGAGCCAGGCGACCGCGTCGCCGACCCGGCGTGCCCCGACGACCCCAAGCTCCGAAAGACGTTGACCATCAACGTCTGTGAGGGGTTCCTCCTCGAGATCGGCCCAGGGGTCGAGCTGCAGCCCTGCATCACGCGCCAGGGCCTGGGTGAGCCCCAAGCCTTGGTCCTGGGGGGCTCGCGCCAGGCATGCCAGCAGTTCCGCCAGTGGCTGTGCCTCAGGCAGCTGGCCAAAACGATGCAAGCCCGTGCGGACCTGCGCTTCCTTCAGCTCACAGAGGTAGCCATCAGCGGCATCGAGCGGGTCAGCCCCCTCCCGGCCTTGGAGCAGGTCCTCCAGTTGCAGGGCAGCCAACTGTTCGAGCACCTGTTGGCGCAGTCCTTCCGCTCGGCCGCTGCCCAGTTGCGTCGCCTCCCAATATTCATCAATCAGGGCCTCGAGACTGCGCAGATCACCATGCAGACCGGCGCGGCCCAGAGGTGGCGTCAGGTGATCCAGAATCACCGCTTGGGCGCGGCGCTTGGCCTGGGAGCCTTCGCCGGGGTCATTGACGATGAACGGGTAGACGTGGGGCATGGGGCCCAGGGCCCATTCCGAGTAGCAGCTGTTCGAGAGGCCGAGACCTTTGCCTGGCAGCCACTCGAGATTGCCGTGCTTACCCACGTGGCAGATCAGCTGTACCCCGGCGCACTGCCGGAGCCAGAGATATTGGGCTAGGTAGGCGTGGGTGGGGGGTAGATCGGGCGAGTGGTAGCTGAGGCTGGGATCGCGGTCGTAACCGCGTTCGGGCTGGATGAGCAGCACCACGTGCCCGAACCGCAGTCCGTGGATCGCAAATCCGGCGGGCTGCAACTGCGGATCCTCAGTCGGCAGTCCCCACTGCCGTTCCAGCCGCTCACGTCCCTCCGCCGGGAGTTGGCCATACCACTGTTGGTAATCCGCCAGGGGCAGGTGATCGAGCGGTGGTCGGTGCAGGCTTTCGGGATCGTTGCTGCGGCCTGCCAACAGGGCCTGAATCAGCGCATCACCCGTGGCTGGCAGCGGATCGCTACCCAGCCCATAGCCGGCCTGCGCCAGCCAGCCGAGCATGGCGGCCGCGCTCGCGGGTGTGTCCAGCCCCACCCCATTGGCCAAGCGGCTGTTGCGGGTGGGGTAGTTGGCTAGCACCAGCGCCAAACGGCGCTGCGCCGGTGTTGTGGCGCGAAGGCGGCACCAACCGGCCACGAGCTGCGCTACCCAGGCCAGACGTTCCCGATCAGGGGCGTAATGACTGAGAGCCGTTGCGAGGCGTGGATCCGCGCTCCTCACCTGCTTGAAGGCCCCCACTCGGGTGGTGATGCGGCCGTCTAGCTCCGGAAGAGCGATCTGCAGGGTGAGATCGAGCGGAGCCAAGCCGACGGGGCTGGCCTGCCAGCTGTCACGGCTCTGGGTACTGCAGAGCAATTGAAGGACTGGAACGCCAAGGTCATCCCAGAGCGGAGCCCCCAGACCTGCCTCGCTGAATTCAACGGAGGCAAAGGAGGTGGTGCAGATCACAGCCTGAACCTGTTCACGCTCCAGGAGGTGGTGCACCCCTTGCTGGACGGCTGGATCGCGCAGGCTGCTCAGCCAGAGGGCTCGCGGTGCCAGACCTGCGGCCCGCAGAGCATCCACAAGTGCTGAGGCCAGCTGTTCATCTCCGGCCTGCAACCAGGCCCGATAGAGCACGATCCCGACCCGTGGGCCGGCGTCCTCACGCCAGTCGTGGGGTTGGGGATCAGCCAAGCGCTGCAGCACGGGCGGATCTGGAGATTCGCCATTCAGCAATCGCCGCAAGCAGGCCGCCACGGCGCGCCAATTGGCCGGTCCGCCTTCCCGCAAGCAGCGGCCGCAGGCTTCAGCGAGCGCTGCAGACACACTGCTCAGCGTGGACAGTGCTGCTTCTTCGTCGGGTGTGCCGGCCAAGACCAGCAGGTGGCGGTCTGATCGTGCAGCTGCCCAGAGCTGCAATTGCTCGAGCCCATAGCTCCAGTGGCCCCGACCCCCGAGCAGGCGGACGATCACCAGCTGCGTGTTTGCCAGGCTGGTGCGGATGTAATGGTCCAGAACCGCCGGGTGCTGCAGGGCGGCCAGATTCAGGCCGCGCCAGGCCCGGCCGGTTCCCAGGGGTTCGGCCTCGGCATCCAGGAGAGCTGCTAGGGCCGTGAGATCCGTATCGGCGCTGGTGAGCAGCACAGCGGCAGCCGGCGGCTGCTCAATGAACAGCACGCCATCGTCTGGGCTGGAGCTGCCGGGAACGGCGGCAAGGCGATGCATGGGCACATCTTGCTGGGCCTTCGGCCCTCACGGAACGGTCCCTGCCGATGAGAAGATCACTGTCAGCAGTGGCCGCTTCGCCCCCACCGACCCCATGCATCAGTTCCTGCCCTACGCCTGGTTCGGTGGCCAATGCGTTCCTTTTGCCGAGGCAACCCTCTCGGTGGCCACCCACGCCCTGCATTACGGCACGGGCGCCTTCGGCGGCATGCGCGCCCTGCCTAATCCCGCCGATTCCAATGAGATCCTGCTGTTTCGGGCTGATCGCCACGCCAAGCGACTGAGCCAGAGCGCCCGCTTGCTGCTCACCGAACTGAGCGAAGAGACGATCCACAGCGCCATTCATCAGTTCCTGCAGGCCAACAAACCCACCTGCCCGGTGTATCTGCGCCCGTTCGTCTACACGAGCGATCTCGGGATTGCGCCGCGCCTGCACAACATTGAGACCGATTTCCTGATCTATGGCCTGGAGCTCGGCGATTACCTCTCGCCGGAGGGCGTGAGCTGCCGCATCAGCTCCTGGACCCGCCAGGAAGATCGCTCTCTGCCCCTGCGGGGCAAGATCAGCGGCGCCTACATCACCAGCTCCCTGGCCAAAACGGAGGCCGTGAAGAGCGGGTTTGATGAAGCGCTGCTGCTCAACAGCCGCGGCAAGGTGAGTGAAGCCAGCGGCATGAACCTGTTCATCGTGCGCGATGGCGTGCTGATCACCCCCGGCGTGGATCAAGACATCCTCGAGGGCATCACCCGCGCCAGCGTGCTCGAACTGGCTAAGACCATGGGCATTCCCACCATCGAGCGTCCGGTGGACAAGAGCGAGTTGTTCGTCGCCGATGAAGTGTTCCTGAGTGGCACGGCCGCCAAGGTCACGCCGGTGCGCCGGGTCGAAAGCACTGACCTGCGCAGTCATCGCCCCGTGATGGATGCCATCCGTGAGCGCCTCACCGCCATCACCGAAGGCCGCGATCCCGCCTTCGATCACTGGGTCACCCGCGTGCGTCTGAACGGTTGATGCTGGCCACCCAACGGATCGGTTTCCTCGAACGCCTCCACAGCCCGGAGCATCCGGTGCTGGTGTTCGACGGTGCGACGGGCACCTCGCTGCAGCAGATGAACCTCACCGCCGAGGATTTCGGCGGCGCGGCCCTGGAGGGTTGCAACGAGAACCTGGTGTTCACCCGTCCGGATGCGGTGCAGGACGTGCACCGTCAGTTCCTGGAGGTGGGCTGCGATGTGATCGAAACCGACACGTTCGGGGCCGCTTCAACGGTGTTGGCGGAATACGAGCTGCAGGACCAGGCCTTCGCCATCAACAAGCGCGCCGCTGAATTGGCGCGGGAGATGGCGGATGCCTACAGCACCCC
>JBEDHJ010000034.1:0-5160 GCA_041174205.1 Cyanobacteriota bacterium
AGAGCTGGGCACTGCCGCAGGCCGCCAGGCCCCACCAGAGCGCGCCGTTATCGAGGATGCCGAGCAGGGGGGCGCTCATCGATCGCGGCTCGTGATGTAGTCGGCCAGGGCCAGCAACGGAGCAGCCTTGCCGCTAGCGCTCCAGGGGTCCAGGGCCGCTTTGGCCTCAGCCACCAGGGCATCGGCACGTTGGCGCGACTCCTCCAATCCCAGCAGCTTGGGATAGGTGGTTTTATCCGCGGTGAGGTCCTTGCCGGCGGTTTTGCCGAGCACCTCACTGCTGGCGGTCACATCCAGGATGTCGTCGATGATCTGGAAGGCCAGGCCGATGCCGCGGGCGTAGGTGCGCAGCGCCTCCAGCAGCGGCTCAGGGGCACCGGCGATCAAGGCACCGGTGAGCACGCAAGCCCGCAGCAGGGCACCGGTCTTGTGCAAGTGGATGTACTCGAGCGTCTCGAGATCCACGTCTTTGCCCTCGCACTCCAGATCCACCACCTGACCGCCCACCAGGCCAGGGGCGCCGGAGGCCAGGCTCAGTTCGCCCACCACCTTGAGCAGCTGCTCAGCGGGCACGCCGGGGCTGCGCAGCGCCACCATCTCGAAGGCGCGGGTGAGCAGGGCATCGCCGGCGAGGATCGCGTTGGCCTCGCCATACACCTTGTGATTGGTGGGCATGCCACGCCGCAGATCGTCGTTATCCATGGCGGGGAGATCGTCATGGATCAGCGACATGGTGTGGATCATCTCCAGCGCCACCGCCGTGGGCATCGCCAACTCGCTGGCGCCACCGGCCAGCTCACAGGCCGCCAGGCAGAGGATCGGCCGCAGCCGCTTTCCGCCGGCCAGCAGGGAGTAACGCATCGACTCCCTGAGGCTCTCGGGCCGCTCGGGGCCGAGGGATCCATCGAGGGAGGCCTCCACCTTCAGGCGCGCCGCCTCCAGATAGGCCGCAAAGTCGAACCCCGCGGCCTCGGCGGCGGAGCTGTTGCCAGTGCTGGTGACGGCCGCGGTCATGGGGGCTGGGCCTGGGGCCATCGCTGCGGCGGATTCTCTCAGGCCAGGGCCTGAGCCGCTGCTTCAGGGCAACAGATCTGCCAACGGTTGATCCAGACCACAGCGCTGACACCAACTGGCGACGGTGTTGACCAGCAGCAATGTGACGGTCATCGGGCCCACACCGCCAGGCACCGGGCTGATGGCACTGGCAATCGGCTCCACCTCTTCAAAGCGCACATCGCCGCAGAGGCGGGCCTTGCCGCCGGCTTCGCCCTCGATGCGGTGGATACCCACATCCACCACCACCGCGCCTGGCTTCACGTGCTCAGCGCCGATCATCCGCGGCTTGCCGGCGGCCACTACCAGCACATCGGCCTGGCGGGTGAGCTCCGCCAGGTCCTTGGTGCGCGAGTGACCGATGCTCACTGTGGCGTTGGCGGCCTGCAGCATCAGCGCCATCGGTTGGCCCACCAGGATGCTGCGGCCCACCACCACGGCCCGCTTGCCCGCTAGCTCCACACCGGCAGCCGCCAGCAGGGCCATCACTCCAGCAGGCGTGCAGCTGCGCGGACCGGGCTCACCCTTGAGCAGGCGGCCCAGGTTGAGGGTGTGCAGACCATCGGCATCTTTTTCGGGATCGATGGCCGCCAGCAGCGGTCGCTCATCCAGGCCCGCCGGCAGGGGCAACTGCAGCAGGATTCCGTCAACGGCGGGATCGGCATTGAGGCGCTGAATCGTGCTGAGCACCTCCGCAGCAGGGGTATCAGCCGGCAAATGGGCGCCGAGGTTGGTGATGCCGATGCGGCTGCAGGCCTTCTCTTTATTGGCCACATACACACCGCTGGCGGGGTCATCGCCCACCCGCAACACCGCAAGCCCGGGCGGCCTGCCGGCCTGCTGCAGCCGCTCGGCCACCACCACCTGCAACCGCTCCTCGAGCGTTGCCGCCAGCTGGCGGCCATCCAGACGCGTGGCCATGGGAGATGGCAAACAACACTGCCATCAGCATGCACGGGCATCGCTAGCGTGGAACCTCCAACGCCACAGCAGTGATCTCCAAGGGCCCTCTCCATCGCCCCTGGCGAAGCCTGATGCGGCTCTGGCGGCGGCTACTGCGGCTTGAGATGCCGCGCCAGGCCCTGGCCAGCTGGCGCCGACGCGACTGGTTCGGCGTCGTGCTGGTGAGCCTGTTGGTGGCCTTGCTCTCGAGTTGGCCCTGGCTGGTGGAACCCAGCCTGCGGCCCGGGGTTCCAGCCCCCTTCACCGTGCGAGCCCCCAAGGCCGCCACCGTGGTCGACTCCGATGCTCTCGAGCAGCGGCGCTCACAACTGGGCCCCCGCACCCACGTGCAGGTGGTGGATCCACGCATCAACAGGGAGCTCGAGCAGCGGCTGGAACGGCAACTACAAGCCATCCAGCGTCTGGCGAGCTCGGATCAAGAGCAGGTGGCCCCCCTCGATCTCAGCCCCCAGGAACGGGACTGGCTGGTGCAGCAGTCGCCTGAAGCGCTGCAGCGCTGGGAAGAGGAGCTGCGCCAGACCCAGCGGCTGATGCTGCAACAGGGGCTGATCAGCAGCGTGGCCAGCCAACAGTTGGTGCAGGCCGCCCAGCTGCAGCTGGACACCTTGATGGAGCCAGGCCGAAGCCTCGGCAGCCGGGTGGTGGCCAGCTCCCTGCAGGGACGAAGCAACCTGCGCATCGATGCCGCCCTGAGCCAACGGCTGATCGAAGACCTGCTCACCCAACAGGGAATCCCCACCATCAAGGTGCGCGCAGGCGAACTGATCACGCGGCAGGGACAGCCGATCAGCAACCAGGCCTATGCCGTGCTCGATTATTTCGGCCTGGTGAACCGCCGCCCCCTCATCGGCGCCTGGTTGCTGCACGCCGGCGAGGCGCTGGCCGGCTGCGCCGTGTTGGTGTTACTGCTCCGGCAGCACCGCTCCAGCCTTGAACCACGCCAAGCGCTCCTAGCCCTGGGCTTGCTGCTGCTGGTGCAGGGCTTCAAGCTCTGGCTAGGGGCCGCCGCCAGCCCCGTGGCCTTGCTGGTGCCGGCCACGCTGCTGCTGGCCCAGGGTTTGGGCACCACTGCAGGCCTGGGCTGGGTTGCGATCGCCGCGTTGCTCTGGCCTGTGCCCCTGGCCCCGTTCAACGATCAACGCATCCTGGTGGCCGCCGCCGTCGCTGCCGCGACAGCGGTGCTGGCCGGCCGCCAGCGCAGCCGCGCCCAACTCCTGCAGCTGGCCCTGCTGATCCCCGTGGGAGCACTGCTGGCGGAATGGTTGCTGCTGCAGCTGGCGGTGGCCAGCGGAGAGGGGGACGGCCGACTGCCGGTGGGCGCTGACCTGCCAGGCGAAGCCGTGTTGCTGGGGGGCCTGCTGCTGGGGGTGCTGCTGATCAGCCCCCTGGTGGAAAGCTTCTTTGACCTGCTCACCCGAGCACGCCTGCTGGAGCTGGCCGATCTGCAACGGCCCCTGCTGCGACGGCTCTCCTGCGAGGCACCGGGCACCTTCGAGCACACCCTGATGATTTGCGGTCTGGCGGAGGAGGGCGGCCGGGTGATCCAGGCCGATATCGATCTCATCCGCACCGGTGCGCTTTATCACGATGTGGGCAAACTGCACGGCCCGCAATGGTTCATCGAAAATCAGGAAGGCGGCGATAACCCCCACGACAAGCTCGACGACCCCCTGCTCAGCGCCGGCATCCTTCAGGCCCATGTGGATGAGGGCCTGAAGCTGGCCCGGCGCTACCGCCTGCCCCGCCCCCTGGCCGATTTCATTCCCGAGCATCAGGGCACGCTCAAGATGGGCTACTTCTTGCACGAAGCCCGCCGCCGCGATCCATCGATCCGCGAGGCCGATTTCCGTTACCGCGGCCCGATCCCCCGCAGCCGCGAAACGGCGGTGCTGATGCTGGCCGATGGCTGCGAAGCCGCGCTGCGCTCACTACCGCCCGACACCAGCGAAGAGGAAGCCCGCGTCATGGTGCGGCGGATTGTTGAGGCCCGCTGGCGTGATGGTCAGCTGCTCGACAGCGGATTGAGCCTGGCGGAGCTGGAATTACTGGTGCGCGCCTTCGTGCGAGTCTGGCGGCGCATGCGCCATCGTCGGATTCCCTATCCGATTCCGGCCCGCAAGGGCTACAGCGCCTGATGCCCGCCAGCTCCACGCAGCCCAACCGCTGGCAGCACGCCTGGTATGCGGTGGCCTACCTGCGGGATCTCGATCCGCAGCGCCCCACGCCCTTCACGCTGATGGGGCAGGACCTGGTGATCTGGTTCGATCGAGCCAGCCAGAGTTGGCGCGCGTTCGCTGATGTCTGCCCGCACCGGCTGGTGCCCCTCTCCGATGGACGACTCAACCCGGAGGGGGAGCTGGAATGTCCGTATCACGGCTGGACGTTTAACGGCAACGGGGACTGCACCGCCATCCCCCAGGCCAGCGCAGGCAGCACGATCAGCCAGCGCAGCCATTGCCGCAGCTATGCCACCGGCACAGGCCAGGGGCTGCTGTTTGTGTTCAGCGGTGATCCGGCTGAAGCCGCAGAGCAGCCCCTGCCATTGGTTCCCGAGATCGAGGAGCCCGGCTGGCTGGTGCAGGACACCTTCCGCGACCTGCCCATGGACGCGCTGACCCTGCTGGAGAACGTGCTGGATGTGAGCCATGTGCCCTTCACCCACCACGCCACCGTGGGCCGGCGCGAGAACGCCGGGCCCGTGGAGTTGGAGCTGAGTAGCTTCGGCCCCGCGGGATTCACGGGGGTTTGGCCGGAGGGACCCCGGCGCGGAAAGCTGGGCCGTCAGTTCACGAGTTATGCCGCCCCATCGCTGATGTGGCACGACCTCACCGCCAAGGGCTTTGCGCGGATTCTCACGGTGGTGTATGCCACGCCGATCCGCCGCGGCGAATGCCGGCTGTTTGCCAGGTTCCCGTTCCAGTTCAGCTCCCCCTGGCCGGCGCGTTTGCTGGGATTGCGGCCGCAGTGGTTGCAGCACCTGGGCAACCATGTGGTGCTGGAGGACGACCAGCTGTTTCTGCACTGGCAGGAACGGGTGCTGGAGCAGCGGGGCGGCAGTCATGAGGCGTTGCGCCAATTTCATCTCCCCACCAGCGCGGACCTCTACATCCGTGCTCTTCACGACTGGGTGAACCGCTACGGGAG
>JBEDHJ010000035.1:0-13422 GCA_041174205.1 Cyanobacteriota bacterium
ATAACCGGCAACACCGTTTTGCTGACGCAGGGTGTCGAAATCCTTGTAGCGGCCGGTGATCAACTTGTGGGGATAGGCCTGGTGACCCACATCCCAAACCACTCGGTCATGGTCGAGATCCAGGGTTTGATACAGAGCCAGGGTCAGCTCCACCACCCCAAGACCAGGACCAAGGTGTCCGCCGCTGGTGCTCACCACTTCCAAGTGGCGTTCACGGATCTGCCGGGCGACACCCTCGAGCTCAGCAACGCTCAGACCATGCAGCTGATTTGGATGCGTCAGCTCGCTGAGATGCATGCTCTGGACCTTGATTGCAGGTCAGCCTACGTGCTCCGATCTGCCCGTTGGCGGTTGCGGACAACGAGGCCAGACGGATGTCAGGGGGTTGTCACACTGGGGGGATGGGCACAAGTCGATGAGCGACACCACCAGCCAGGACAGCTCCCTGCCGATGCTGCTGCGGATCCTGCGGGCACGGGTGTACGACGTGGCGATCGAGTCACCGCTCGATCCGGCCCCGAACCTCTCGCGCCGGCTGGAGAACACGGTGCTGCTCAAGCGGGAGGACCTGCAACCGGTCTTCAGCTTCAAGCTGCGGGGTGCCTACAACAAGATGGCCGGCTTGAGCCAAGCCGAGCTGCAACGTGGCGTGATCGCGGCCAGCGCCGGCAACCACGCTCAGGGGGTGGCGCTGGGAGCGCAGCGGCTGGGCTGCAGGGCCGTGATCGTGATGCCGGTGACCACACCGGAGATGAAAGTGCGGGCGGTGGCGGCCCGTGGTGCCGAGGTGGTGCTGCATGGCGACAACTACGACGCGGCCTGCAGCGAGGCCTATCGCCTGGCGGCGGAGCGGGGCCTCAGCTTCATCCATCCATTTGATGATCCCGATGTGATCGCCGGCCAGGGCACTATCGCCCTGGAAATCCTGCGCCAGTGCTCAGCCCCCCCGGATGCCATCTACGTGGCCGTGGGTGGTGGCGGCTTGATCGCCGGCATTGCGGCCTACGTGAAGGCGTTGTGGCCGCAAGTGGAGGTGATCGGAGTCGAACCCGAGGATGCGGATGCCATGACCCGCTCCCTGGCCCTGGGGGAACGGGTGAAGCTGGAGCAGGTGGGCCTGTTTGCCGACGGCGTGGCCGTGCGGGAGGTGGGGGTGCAGACCTTTGAGCTGGCCCGTCGTCACGTGGACGCCATGGTGACGGTGAACACGGACGCCATTTGCGCCGCTATTAAGGACGTCTTCGAGGACACCCGCTCGATCCTGGAGCCGGCGGGTGCACTCGCTGTGGCCGGGATGAAAGCGGATGTGGCGCGGCGCGGGCTCACCGGCCGCACGCTGGTGGCGGTGGCCTGCGGGGCCAACATGAATTTCGATCGCCTGCGCTTCGTCGCCGAACGCACCGAGATCAGCGAAGACCGCGAAGCGATGCTCGCCGTGGAGATCCCCGAACGAGCCGGCAGCCTCAGGGAGTTCTGCACCCTGCTGGGCAACCGCAACCTGACGGAGTTCAGTTATCGCCTGGCGGATCCATCCCGCGCTCACATTTTTGTGGGGGTGCAGACCAGCGGCAGCAGCGATGAGCAGGATCTGATCCACGACCTCAATGGCGCAGGCTTCCCCTGCCTGGATCTCTCCAACGACGAACTCTCCAAGCTGCATCTGCGGCACATGGTGGGTGGGCGGATGCCAGCTGCCAGCTCCGAAGCCTGCAGCCACAGCCGCGAACTGCTCTATCGCTTCGAATTCCCAGAACGGCCCGGTGCGCTGATGCGCTTCCTCACGAGCCTGCATCCCAACTGGAATATCAGCATCTTCCACTACCGCAACCATGGCGCTGATGTGGGGCGCATCGTGGTGGGCGTGCAGGTGCCACCTGAGGAATCCGGGGAATGGCAGACCTTCCTCGATGGGCTCGGCTACCAGTACGTGGATGAGACCGACAACCCGGCCTACCGCTTGTTTCTGGGGGAAGTGGCCGGCACCGTCGGCGTGGGATAACTTGCCAGCAGACCTGGGGACGTGATGGACAACACAACCCAGGCTGCCGCGATCCAGGATCTGGCCGTGTCGCTGCCGGCGCGACTGGAAGCCATCTTGTATCTCAAGGGTCGTTCGATGACGCTGGGGGAGCTGGCAGAAATCGCCGGCGTGGAGCGTGATGCCGTGGAGCTGGGCCTGATCACACTGATGGCCGACTACGCCCACCGCGACACAGCCCTGGAAATCCGCCAGGAGGGGCTGCGCTACAGCCTGCAACTGCGCGACGGTCTTGGCGATCTGGTGCAAAACCTCCTGCCGGTTGATCTCTCAACGGCTGCGCTGCGCACCCTGGCCACCATCGCCCTCAAGAAACGGATCCTGCAATCGGATCTGGTGGAGCTGCGTGGCTCCGGCGCCTACGACCACATCAAAGAGCTGCTGGCCCAGAACTTCATCGAACGCAAGCGCCAGAGCGAGGGACGCTCCTACTGGCTGAGCCTGAGCGAGAAGTTCCATCGCACCTTCTCGATCAAGACCGACGAACTGCAACCGCGCCGGCCCACGGAGGCCGTGAGCGTGGCACCGCAAGCACCGGTCGATGATGACTGGGAAGAGGCCGCCTGAGCCTGCAGTGAGGTCGCCAGCTCCATAAAGTCGGCACAGCACTCGTAAACCCATGTCACCACTGGTGGGCGATCTGATCGGCGTTCTGGCCCAGACCCTGTCGATCTACACCTTGATCCTTCTGGTTCGGGTGCTGCTGAGCTGGTTCCCCAACCTCGACTGGGGCAACCCGGTGCTCTGCACCGTGAGTGCGATCACCGACCCCTATCTGAACGCCTTCCGCGGCCTGATCCCACCGCTCGGCGGCCTCGACCTCTCCGCGATCCTGGCTTTTTTGGCCCTGGAGCTGATCCAAACCCTGCTGGAGCAGAGTCGCGGTTTCTTCTACAGCGCGATCTACTGATCCAGGGTCGGCTCAATCAGCCACCGCCTGCTCCAAGGGCAGCAGGTCATCGAACTCACCAGCCCTGGTGCGCACCGGGGCATTGAAACCACGGGCCTTCACGTTGGAGAAGCTGAAGGGTCCTGGTGTTCCCGCTGGAACGGCGAGCCTCAGCGCAAAGGTGGACTCACCCGGCGGCACATCACCAATCGAGCCCACCCGCGAACGGTTCTGCAGCACCGGCTCGCCACTGGCATCGAGGATCTGGGCGAATACATCGGTATCCACCACGGGTTTGCGACCGGGATTGGTCACCGTGCCACGCAGCACGTAACAGCTGGCGCCACTGGGTCGGCGCAGTTGTGGTTGCGCGCCGATGTCGTCGCTGGGGCAGGGATCCAGGCTCACCTGGCTAACGCTCAGATCGGCTGCCCATGCAGGGGCAACCCAGGGCCCGGAGAAAGCCAGCAGACAGATCAGAGCCCCGCCCAACAGCCAACGCAGGGACCTCGACAACAACGTGAGCACAGCAGACCGCGCCTGTGGACTTCAGCGGTGATCGCCGCTGCCTGCAATCACGTTACGGGCGGCGCGGCTGGCGAGCTTATGGAGATTGGCCTCAGCAATCTCCGCCAACTCGAAATCAAGTTCGCTGGCCAGCTGAGCCACATACCAGAGCACATCGCCCAACTCCAGCTTCAGGGCTTCACGGACCTCAGCTGAGAACACACCACCCTGATCACGCAGCACCTTCTTGACCTTGTCCGCCACTTCACCGGACTCACCACAGAGACCGAGGGTGGGGTAAATCGGATTCGAGCCGACGTCTGGGTAGCGAGCCGTGCGCCTGGCACCCTGCTGATAGGCGTTCAGATCCATTGGCAGAGCTGGGTTGGCGGGCTTCGATGATAGGGTCGACCTCAACTTTGGCCCCGCCGAATGGCCCTGCCCGATCTCACGCGTCGCACCAAGATCGTGGCCACCATCGGCCCTGCCACCGAATCTCCAGAGCAGCTGCGTCGCCTGATCGAAGCAGGCGCCACCACCTTCCGACTCAACTTCTCCCACGGCGATCACAGCGAGCACGCCGCGCGCATCAGCACCATCCGCCAGGTCGCCCGCGAGATGGATGCGCACATCGGCATCCTCCAGGACCTTCAGGGTCCGAAAATTCGCCTCGGGCGTTTCAAGGACGGCCCGATCACCGTGGCAAAGGGTGATGCCTTCACCCTCACCTCCCGGGACGTGGCCTGCAACCAGGAGATCGCCACCGTCACCTACGACAAGTTGGCGGATGAGGTGGTCACCGGCAGCCGCATCCTGCTGGATGACGGCCGCGTCGAGATGGTGGTGGATCGCGTCGATAAGAGCGACCAAACCCTCTATTGCACGGTCACCGTGGGCGGTGTGCTGTCCAACAACAAAGGGGTCAACTTCCCCGACGTGCAGCTGTCGATCCGCGCCCTCACGGACAAAGACCGCACCGACCTGGCCTTTGGCTTGGCGCAGGGGGTGGATTGGGTCGCCCTCAGTTTCGTGCGCAATCCCTCCGATATGGAGGAAATCAAGGCGCTGATCGCCTCCCACGGCCACCGCACGCCGGTGGTGGCCAAGATCGAAAAGTTTGAAGCGATCGACCAGATCGACGCCATCCTTCCGCTCTGCGACGGCGTGATGGTGGCCCGGGGCGACCTTGGCGTGGAAATGCCCGCCGAAGAGGTGCCTCTGCTGCAAAAGGAGCTGATCCGCAAGTGCAACGGACTGGGCATCCCGGTGATCACCGCCACCCAGATGTTGGACTCGATGGTGAGCTGCCCCAGACCCACTCGCGCGGAAGTGAGCGATGTGGCAAACGCCATCCTGGATGGCACCGACGCCGTGATGCTCTCCAACGAGAGCGCCGTCGGCGACTATCCGGTGGAAGCTGTGGCCACGATGAGCCAGATCGCTCGCCGCATCGAACGCGACTATCCGCGCCGGGAGAACGATGGACAGCTCGCTTCCACCATCCCCAACGCCATCAGCCATGCGGTGAGCTCGATTGCCCGCCAGCTGGAAGCCGCCGCCATCCTGCCCCTCACCAAAAGCGGAGCCACGGCTCGCAATGTGAGCAAGTTCCGCCCCAGCACGCCCATCCTGGCCATCACCAGCGAAGCCAAGGTGGCCTCCCAGCTTCAGCTGGTCTGGGGTGTGCACCCGCTGCTGGTGGATGACGCAGAGAACGCAACGGCGAGCTTCAACCACGCCATGGACATGGCCACCAAAGACGGACTGCTGCGCGATGGTGATCTGGTGATCCAGACGGCCGGTACCGTGGCCGATGTGAGCGGCTCCACCGATCTGGTGAAAGTGAGCATCGTGGGCGAAGGGACGGTGCTCGATCCCGCCATCCTGTAGGCATCCGCGCCTCAGGCTGACCCCATGACCGCCAAGCTCGCCCTGGGCGAAACCGTTGGCATGGCGCTCGCCACGCTGCGGGCCAATCGACTGCGTTCGTTGCTGACGATGCTGGGCATCGTGATCGGCAACGCCTCGGTGATCACCCTGGTGGGCGTGGGTCGCGGCGCCCAGAACCTGGCGGAGGGTCAGCTCAACACCCTCGGGGCCAATGTGCTGTTCGTGGTGCCTGGCAACAACGACAGCCGCCGCCAGGGCATTGACTTTCCAAAAACCCTCGTGCTGGAAGACGCCGAGGGGATCGCTGAGCAGGTGCCTTCGGTGAAACGGGTGGTGCCCCAGATCACGCTGAGTGCCGTCTTGCAGGCCGGCTCCAAAAGCTCCAGCGCCACGGTGTCCGGCATCACGCCGGATTTTCTGACGGTGCGCCGCTTTGAAGTGGCCCAAGGGCGCTTCATCGACCAGCGCGATCTTGAGGGAGCCCGAAATGTGGTGGTGATCGGACCAGATCTGCGGGACAAGCTGCTGCCCCTGGGTTCAGCGATCGGGCGACAGCTGCGCATCCGCGACCAAGGCTTTGAAGTGATCGGCGTGATGGCACCCAAGGGGGCCGTCTTCGGACAGAACCAGGACGAAGCGGCCTACATCCCGCTCTCAACGATGGTGAGCAAACTCTCGGGACGCGATCCCACCTATGGCGTCAGCCTGAACTTCATCAGCGTGGAGGCCAGGGATGAAGCCAGCACCGGCGCCGCGAAATTTCAGATCACCAACCTGCTGCGTCAACGGCACAACATCCTGCGGGAGGACGACTTCGCCGTGCGCTCCCAGAAGGATGCCCTCTCCATCGTGGGGACCATCACCGGCGGCCTCACCCTGATGCTGGGGGCGATTGGTGCGATCTCGCTGCTGGTTGGAGGCATCGGGATCATGAACATCATGTTGGTGTCTGTGAGTGAGCGCACCTCCGAGATCGGCCTGCGCAAGGCCATCGGCGCGCGCAGCAGTGATGTGCTCACTCAGTTTCTGGTGGAAGCCCTGGTGCTCTCGAGCCTGGGCGGCGTGATTGGCAGCGCTGTCGGTCTCTCGGCCGTGGCCGCCGTGGCGAGCTTCACACCCCTTCCGGCAGCCATCGGTGGCATGAGCGTGTTGATCACGGTGGGACTGTCCGGCTCCATTGGTCTGGTGTTTGGTGTGTTGCCGGCGCGGCGGGCTGCACGGCTCGATCCGATCACCGCCCTGCGCAGCCTCTGAGGCAAATCAAAAGAAAAGAAAGAAAAGTGGAAATTGGCTGTGTGGCGGTCAAATGGTTTCAACCATCACCATCCCGGTGATCGAGCAGTGGCTTGATGGTGAGCCATTTCGGCAAAGCCCCCCTTGGCACAGCTCACCTGTGGCTACCGCAACAGCAGCGATCGGATGGTGATCGTTCGCTGCATCGGCCCGGATGAGTTTTTTCTGGAACGGGTGGTGTTCCCCTTTGAGCTGTTGAGCTTTCTGGCTCCTCCTGATTCGGTGGTGCAGATCTGGACCCACGGCCTCGGCGGTGCAGAACTGAGGGAGAGCCTCAGCGTCAACGACCTGTGCATGGACGAGCTGATCAGTGAGCCCGGCATGGCCGAAGCCTCTGACGGCGTGAGCGCCCTTCACCAAAACGAGCCAGCCTGGCAACAGGCCTCCTGAATGAGAGCGCTGGGCTGCTGACATCCCCGACCGGAGCAGGGCTCGCTTTACACTTGTAAACATCTCCACCTGCTTCTGAGGCGGCCATGAATCAGCGCTGGCGCACCATCGCTCTCTGGGTGCTGCCCATTGGGGTAGCCCTGTTCTTGGGGTGGCAAGTGCTCGGTAGTGGCGCTGGTCGTCTAAGTGCTCCCAATGGGCCCACCGTTGCCCCCCGCAACTCCGCCGTGGCGCGCATGAGCTATGGCCGCTTCCTCGACTACGTCGATGCTGGTCGGGTGACGGCCGTCGACATCTTTGATGGTGGCCGCACCGCTGTGGTGGAAGCGGTGGACCCCGATCTCGATAACCGGGTGCAGCGTCTGCGCGTTGACTTGCCTGGCCTGGCTCCTGAGCTGGTGAACAACCTCAAGCAACAGGGCATCAGCTTCGATATCCATCCGCCCCGGCAGGCCCCACCGGCCCTCGGCCTGCTGGGCAACCTGCTCTTCCCGCTGCTGCTGATCGGCGTGCTGGTGTTCCTGGCTCGCCGCGGTAACGGCATGCCCGGCGGCCCCGGTCAGGCCATGCAATTCGGCAAAACCAAAGCCCGCTTCCTGATGGAAGCCGAAACCGGCGTCAAGTTCGACGACGTGGCCGGCGTTGAAGAAGCCAAGCAAGACCTCCAGGAAGTGGTCACCTTCCTCAAGACCCCTGAGCGCTTCACCTCTGTTGGAGCCAAGATCCCGAAAGGCGTTCTGCTGGTGGGCCCTCCCGGCACCGGTAAAACCCTGCTGGCTAAAGCCATCGCTGGTGAAGCCGGTGTGCCCTTCTTCTCTCTCTCCGGTTCGGAGTTCGTGGAGATGTTTGTGGGTGTGGGTGCCAGCCGCGTTCGCGACCTGTTCAAGCGGGCCAAGGAAAACAGCCCCTGTCTCATCTTCATCGACGAGATCGATGCCGTGGGCCGTCAGCGCGGTGCCGGCGTGGGCGGTGGCAACGACGAGCGCGAACAAACCCTTAACCAGCTCCTCACGGAGATGGACGGCTTCGAGGGCAACAGCGGCATCATCATCATTGCCGCCACCAACCGCGCCGACGTGCTCGATTCGGCGCTACTGCGCCCCGGCCGTTTTGATCGCCAGGTGCAGGTGGATGTGCCCGACATCAAGGGCCGCCTTTCGGTGCTGAAGGTGCACTCCCGCGACAAGAAGCTCGCCGATGACGTGAGCCTCGAAGCGATCGCCCGTCGCACCCCCGGCTTCTCCGGTGCCGACCTGGCCAACCTGCTCAATGAGGCCGCGATTCTCACGGCACGCCGCCGCAAGGAAGCCACAGGCCTGGCTGAGATCGACGACGCCGTCGACCGAATCATCGCCGGCATGGAGGGCAAACCCCTCACCGATGGCCGCAGCAAGCGCCTGATTGCTTATCACGAAGTGGGGCACGCCCTGGTGGGCACCCTGGTGAAGGCCCACGACCCGGTGCAGAAGGTCACGCTGATTCCCCGTGGCCAGGCCCAGGGCCTCACCTGGTTCTCCCCCGACGAGGAGCAGATGCTGGTGAGCCGAGCTCAGCTGCGGGCCCGGATCATGGGCGCTCTGGGCGGCCGCGCTGCAGAGGATGTGGTGTTCGGCCATGCGGAAGTGACCACCGGCGCCGGCGGCGACATCCAACAGGTGGCCTCGATCGCCCGCCAGATGGTGACCCGTTTCGGCATGAGCGAAGTGGGCCAGCTCTCCCTGGAGGCTGGCAATCAGGAAGTGTTCCTCGGCCGCGACCTAATGACCCGCAGCGATGGCTCCGATGCCACCGCTGCCCGCGTCGATCTGGCCGTGCGCCAGATCGTGCAGAACTGCTACGAGGAAACCGTGAAGCTCGTGGCCGCAAACCGCGCCTGCATGGACCGCGTGGTGGATGTGCTGATCGAGAAGGAAAGCCTCGATGGTGATGAATTCCGTGCCCTGGTGGGCGAATTCACGGCCATCCCTGAGAAAGAGCGTTTTTCTCCCTTCATCAGCGATGGTGAGGTGCTGAGTGAAGCCAAGGCTGAGCCGGAAGCTGCACAGGCCTAAACCCTCCTCTCAGCCCAACCAAAGGCCCGTGCTTTGACGCACGGGCTTTTTTTGTGCACCATCAAGGGCACTGAAACCATCCCCAAGGGCCCGCTTCTTCCATGGGATTCCGGTACCTCAACCAGATTGCATCCCAAGAGCACATCGCTGAATTTCTCGAACTGGCCGATCTGGTCGCTGGCGGTGGGGATAGCGCGAGCAATGTGTTTGAGCTTTCGCGGCGCATCAGCGGGAACCCGATGGTGCTGTGTGAGCGCACACTCAAACAGGATCCAAGCGCAGCCGCATTGATCGCCCGCCGACAGTTGAGCGGACCCTACGACGTGGCAGCCTTGAAGCAACTGCCCAAAGGAAGTCTCGGATACACCTACGCCAAGGTGATGGAGGCGATGGGCTACGACATCGACTTTTTCCCCGACCCAGCCTTCTACAACAACCTAGAAAACGACGCTGACTACATCAACTACCGGGTTTACGCCACCCACGACCTTCATCACATTCTGAGTGGTTTCAGCCTTGATAACTTTGGTGAGCTCGGTGTGATCAGCATCAGTGTCAGCCAGTTTCGTTTCCCAGGATTCGTGTTTGTTGATCTGGTGAGCTTGATGCTCAGTTTCTTCCAGACCGACAAGCTGGAGAACGAGTTCACCGATGCGGCGGAGCGCGCTGGCAGCATCGATTACGGCTTTGACTTGATCATGCAGGGCATGGAGATGGGAATCAAGGCCAAACCGCTCTTCCCCATCCTTTGGGAAGAGCGGATGGCCGAGAACCTCGAGGACCTGCGCCAGGAACTCGGAATCGAGCCGGTTCGCGAAGGCCCCTACAGCTGGTACAGCAATGCTGCGATTCGGGACGCCCTGAGCTAGAACGCCCCTCACCATGACCAGCAGATTCAGGGAACTGATTCCGCATGCCCTGGTGATGGCGATCGATGCGATCTGGGGATGGACGCTCTCTGCCTTCGGCCAGCCCCTGTTGATCGAACTGCTCGATCGCCGTCATTGGAAGGCCGTCGAGGTGTTTGACGGCCTGATTCTTCCCAGGCTGTGGGTGTCGTATGTCGTGGTGCTGAGCGCTCAGCTGGTGTGGGTGATGCTGGTGTCACCCCGTGAGCTCCAATCCAGAAGCCTTCGACAGCTCTGGTGGCTCGGGTGCGGCATCAGCTTGGCCAGTGCACTGACCGTTCAGGTGCAACTCAATCTGCCTGGTTCTGCCTCGATCCTTCTGCTGGCGGCGCAGCTGATGGATGTCACCTTGCTCTACTGGCTCTCCACCACGCTTCTCACACCGTCCGCCAAGCGTGTGGGCGTGATTCCTGGCTGCAGATAAGACGACACCTCAGCGGCGTTTGCGGCAACGCTCGGAGCAATAGATCACCTCGTCCCACACCGTTGCCCACTTCTTTCGCCATGAAAAAGGCCTGCCGCAAACGGGGCAGACCTTGCTGGGGCGCTCCGATGGAGGCCGCCCCTTGCCCATGGGGCGCTGCTTAGACGGCACGCACCGGGCGCTTGTCGATCACCTTGTCGATCAGGCCGTACTCAGCTGCTTCGGCGGGCGACATGAAGAAGTCGCGGTCGGTGTCTTCCTCGATCCGGGTCAGGGGCTGGCCGGTGCGGTCGGAGAGCTCCTGATTGAGCTTCTTCTTGAGGTAGAGGATCTCGTCGGCCTGAATACGGATATCGCTGGCCTGGCCGCGAGCACCGCCCAGGGGCTGGTGGATCATGATCCTGGAGTGAGTGAGGCTGCTGCGCTTGCCCTTGGCTCCGGCGCAGAGCAGAAAGGCACCCATCGAGGCCGCCAGACCCACACACACGGTGTGCACATCGGGTTTGATGTGCTGCATGGTGTCGAAGATGCCCAGACCGTCGTACACCGATCCACCCGGGGAATTGATGTAGAGGTAAATGTCCTTCTCGGGATCTTCTGCTTCGAGAAACAGCAGCTGGGCAACGATCCGGTTCGCGGATTCGGAGGTGACGGGCTCGCCCAGGAAGATGATGCGCTCGCGCAGCAGCCGCGAATAGATATCAAACGCGCGCTCGCCTCGGCCCGACTCTTCGATCACGATCGGGATCATCGACACGGAGGACTCAGCAGTTGGGCGGATCCTACTGATCTTCAGCCGAGATCAGCGATCCCCGCCAGCTAGGGTCCACCCACTTCAGCCATACCAGCGTGAGCGCCAGCCTCACCGTTGCAGACAGCAAGCGGGCTTTTCACAGCGCCTTTCCCCATGTGATCGCCCCCCTCTACCGGCGGCTCGTGGACGAGCTGTTGGTGGAGTTGCATCTGCTCAGCCACCAGAAGGGCTTTGCCGCGGATGGGTTCTTTGCCGTCGGGCTCACCCAGGTGTTCGACAGCTTCTCGGAGGGTTATCGCCCTGAGGCCCAACGGGATCCGCTGTTTCTGGCTCTCTGCAGCGCCACGGGCTTCGATGGCACTCAGCTGCGGGCGATGGCCAACGAGGCGCGCCAAGCCGCCGGGCACCACAGCGTGGACGAGGTCAAAGGCTGGCTCTCCAACCGTGGCGAGGGTGCTCCGGCCTTGATCGCCGGCCTGCTGCAGGGTGTGCAGCGCCCCGATTTTCACTACTCGCGCCTGGTGGCCGTGGGTCTGCTCAGCCTGCTGCAAAGCGCCCAGGGATCCGATGCCATGGATCCCCAGGCCCTGCGCACTGCGGCCCATGAGATCGGTGAGTCCATGGGCCTGATCAAGGACCGGGTGGACAAGGACCTCAGCCTCTATGCCGGCAACATCGAAAAGATGAGTCAGGCCGTGGAACTGATGGAGGAAACCCTGGCCGCTGAGCGCCGCCGCCGCGAACGGGCGACTGAAGGCAGCGCTACCTGAGCTCCAGCCGCCCAGAAAGGGCGCTCTGGCCGCTCCCTCGGCCCTGCATCAGCAGCTGCTGAGAGCGCCTCACAACCAGGGGCAAGCCAGGGGGCAACAGACCGGCCGCGTCAAGAGCGGCCGGTTTGAGGGCAAGCTGCCAGGTCTCAGGGGCGTTGGACTCCATCTGCGGCACCTGTTGTGGACTGGGGCCAAGGAACAGCACCAACTGATTGGCCGCCAGCCAGCGCCAACCGCCGACCGCTTCACCGTCTTCCCGGCTCCAGAGGGTGAGGCCCGGGGCGGGTGCACTGCTCGTCAGTCCTTGCTCGCCAAGAGCACGGCTGAGATCCACCAACCAACGCTCCCAAAGCGCGCGCTCTCCAGGCATGCGCACCAGAAGATCGAGACCTGCGCGGTAGGCCCCCGTGGATTGGCCCCGCAGCTGCAGCACAAACGGCGCCCCCTGCAGCCGGCGAACCTGTTCGGCCCCAAGGCCGTAGCGCTGGGCCAAGGCGTTACGCAGCAAAGCGGTGCTGAGCAAACCGCGCAACAGCAGCTCGAGGCGCGGCCCACGCAACTCCAGCAACCCCTGAGATGGCCCCGCTGCAATGCCCGGAATGGCAAGCGCGGGCGGTGGGGCCTGCAGGGCATCGGCGCTGGCATCCGCCTCTCCCTGCCAGAGTAGCGCCGTGCCTGCGCTGCGCAGTTCCAGACAACCTTGCTGCAGGCTGAGCGCCAGGGGCGCGATGGGCCCGAGCATTTGCGCCAGGGCAGCACCGTTCCAGTGCACAGCTTCGCGTTGCAGCAGGCTGAGGCTGCAGCGCTGATCGAGGCCACGCGGGGCACGGCGTCGCAACTGGAGCTGCTGCTGCAGGAGCTGCCTGGCCAGGGGACTGGGGGCGATCACGATCAGGTCGTCAACCCGCAGGCCGTCGGCCGGGAGGGGTTGATCAGCCGCAGCGGGAAAGACCAAATAGGCGCCGGCATCACCATGAGGCCCCCAAAACTGCCACCACAGGCGCCGTTGATTGCGCCAGAGGCGCAGGGCCTCCGATGGACCGAGCCGCTGCTGCCAGAGGGCCGGTGGCGGCTGCGCTGGCTGTGCGGCAAAGCTCTGCAGCAACGCTGCATCCACGAGCAAGCGATCCAGGCCGCTGGCTGCACGCCGCGGGAACACCAACAGACAAAAGCTGGGTAACACCACCAGCGCTGCCGTGGTGAGGGCCGTGAGCCGCAGCGGGAAATCCTTCAGGCGCACGCTGCCACCGTGCCGTAGAGGGTGGTGCGCTGGCGCACAGGGCGACCCAGGCTGGTGGCGGCTGCCCGCAAGGCCTCTGGGGTCTGCAGGGTGCCCCCCAAGGCGCCCGCCATGCTGGTGATGCTTTCCTCCATCAAGGTGCCGCCGAGATCGTTGCAGCCCCAACGCAAGGCTTCTGTGGCTCCGGCGAGGGTGAGTTTCACCCAGCTGGGCTGGTGATTGGCGAACCAACGCCCCAGCAACAAGCGCGCCTGAGCGGTGAGGGCCA
>JBEDHJ010000036.1:0-3376 GCA_041174205.1 Cyanobacteriota bacterium
GTGCCCGCAGCGGAGCACGGCACGATCGTGGGGGCGATCGGTCGCCATCCCGCCGACCGCAAGAAATACGCCGTGGTGCATGACGACAGCGGCCGTCATGCCTGCACCCACTGGACCCTGGTGGAGCGCCTCGGCGACTACTCACTGATGCGCTTCAAGCTGGACACCGGCCGCACCCACCAGATCCGAGTGCACTGCGCCCATATCGGCCATCCGATCGTGGGAGACCCGGTGTATTCCCGATGCCGCAAGTTGCCGATGCCGCTGCCTGGTCAGGCCCTGCATGCGTTTCAGCTGGGGCTGGATCACCCCATCAATCGCGAGCGGATGCTGTTCGAAGCGCCGCTTCCGGAGGTGTTTGAGAAGTTGCTCGCCGTCCTGCGGCGCCGCACCCAGAGTGGGTCTTTCTTCCCGCCTGAGGCCTTATCCATGGCCGAGCACAGCCTGCAAGCCTTCATCGTTGCCGTGCGTCAGGACCCTGCTCTGCAGCAGCAGCTGTCCACCACGTCAGCAGCTGATGCGGATGAGGTGGCGGCGATTGCCCGCCAGGCTGGCTTCGAGGTGCGCCCCTCCGATCTGGTGAACCACGCCGGCGGTGCCCTCGTGGATTACGAGGACGAGGACTATTTCATGAAGCCTCAGTGGTGGGAGCTGGCTGGCTGAGGCAGCCGCGGGCACGCCTCCACCAAGGTGCGGGTGATCGGGGCTTCGGGATGTTCCAGCAGTTGATCCCCAGGCCCCTGTTCCACGATCCGGCCCCCGTCGAGCACGATCACCCGCTGGCAGAAGCCGCTGGCCACCGAGAGGTCGTGGGTCACGAAGATCATCCCGAGCCCCAGCCGCTCCTGCAGCTCTCGCAGCAGCTGCAACACCTCGGCCTGGATCTCGGCATCGAGCATGCTCACGCTCTCATCGCAGAGCAGCACCTGGGGTTGCAGCACTAGGGCGCGCGCAATAGCCACCCGCTGCTGTTGCCCGCCGGAGAGTTGGCGGGGTAAGCGGCCAGCAAAGGCTTCCGGTGGGTTGAGCCCCACGGCCGCCAGCAGCTCCCGGGCCCGGTCGCGGGCTTCGGCGCGGCTCGCCAGCCCGTGGATCAGGAGCGGATCGGCGATGGCATCGGCCACGCTCATCACCGGGTTGAGGCAGGCCAGCGGGTCTTGAAACACCATCTGGATGCGCCGCCGCGCTCGCCGCAACGGCTCGCCGCGCAGCCGGCGCAGATCCTGGCCCTGCAGCCGCACGCTGCCGCCGCGCACCGGTGCCAGCCCCATTAATGCCCGGCAAAGGGTGCTCTTGCCGCAGCCGGAAGCTCCCACCACACCGACGGTTTCCCCCTGGCGCAGCTGCAGGCTCACCCCGTCCACGGCGCGATACCAACGCCGCTGCCAGGGCAGGCTCGGCAAGGGGTGCCAGCAGCGCAGGTCCTCCAGCTCCAGCAGCAGCGGTGCTTCGGCCGGAGCCGCCGGCGTGCGGCTGCCCTCCCGGGCTCGGGCGGCCCCCACCAGCCGTTGGGCCAAATCCGATTGGGGCCTGGTGAGCAGCTGGGTGGAAGGCGCTTGCTCCACCAGGCGGCCCTGATCGAGCACGGCGATCTGCTGGCACCAGCGGCCCGCCATCGCCAGGTCGTGGCTGATCAAGAGCAGGGCCGTACCTGATTCCTCGCACAGCCGGCAGAGCTCTTCCATCACCTGCCCGGCCACCGCCACATCCAGGCTGGTGGTGGGTTCATCGGCGATCACCAGCGCCGGCTCCAGCGCCATGGCCAGGGCGATCGCCAGGCGTTGGCGCATGCCGCCGCTGAATTCGTGGGGGTAGCTGCCGTATCGATCGCCGCGGATGCCCACCCGCTCCAGCAACATCTCGGCCCGCAGCCGCACCTGATGGCGCTTCCAGCTGGGGCGGTGTTGGGCCAGGGTGTCGCTCAGGTGTTCACCGATGCTCAGCAGCGGGTTGAGCCGCGTCATCGGGTCCTGAAACACCAGGCCCACGGCTTCGCCCCGCAGCTGCCGTAGGGCGCTGCGCTTCAGCCGGCGCGGATCCTGGCCGCAGAGCTGCAGCCCGCCGCTGCACGCGCTGCCTTGGGGCAAGAGCTGCAGCACCGCCCGCGCCACGGTGCTTTTCCCGCAGCCGGAGGGGCCCACCAGGGCCAGGCGTTCGCCGGAGTTCAGGCGCACATTCAGACCCGCCAGGGTGTCGGCGCTGCTGCCGGGGTAGCGCACAACCAGCTGATCGAGCTGCAGCACCGGGCCGGAGGTCTGGCGGGCGGCCATGGCGGGCGCGGCTGGGCTGTTGCCGTTCAGGTTGGCAGCTGCTTCACCCGCAGTCCCGCACATGGGGCCGGTTTGTTTCAGCTGCTGCATACGATGGGTTGAACGGCAGGGCGTCATGCTCCAGGCGGTGACCGGCACAGCGGAAGCGGCGGCTCAGAGCCACGCCACCCGCGAGCTCGGTGCGCGCCTGATCCATGGCCCCAGCGATTACGGCATCGAGCTGCCCGAGTGGCTCTGCCGCTGCATCGAACATGTGCCCCCCGGGGTTGGCGACAGCTGCCCGACCGACGCTGAAGGTCTGCTGGCTGCTGCCTTCCACTTCGCCTTTCAGCTCCACGACGGCCAGGTGCGGGCCAGCGGTGAGCCCTACATCTGTCATCCCGTGGCGGTGGCGGATCTCCTGCGCGACATCGGCGCCAGCGCCGGCGTGATCGCGGCGGGCTTTCTGCACGACGTGGTCGAGGACACCGACGTCACTCCTGAGGAGATCGAGCAGCACTTCGGATTGGAGGTACGCGGCCTGGTGGAGGGCGTCACCAAGCTCGGCGGCATTCACTTCACCAACAAAACCGAAGCCCAGGCAGAAAACCTGCGCCGCATGTTTCTGGCCATGGCCAGCGACATCCGCGTGGTGCTGGTGAAGCTGGCGGACCGGCTGCACAACATGCGCACCCTCGGGGCGCTCAAACCTGAGAAGCAGCAGCGCATCGCCCGCGAAACCCGCGAGATCTACGGCCCGCTCGCTAACCGCCTCGGCATCGGCCGCTTCAAGTGGGAGCTGGAGGATCTGGCCTTCAAGATCCTTGAGCCCGAGGCCTACCGCGATGTTCAGCAGCAGGTGGCCAGCAAGCGCAGCGACCGGGAGGAGCGCCTCGGCGTCACCGTGCAGCTGCTGCGGGATCGCCTGGCGGCAGTGGGCCTGGCGGACTGTGAGGTCAGTGGGCGGCCCAAACACCTCTACGGCATCTGGAGCAAGATGGAGCGCCAGCAGAAGGCGTTCCACGAGATCTACGACGTGGCCGCTCTGCGGATCATCTGCCCCAATCTCGAAAGTTGTTATCGGGCCTTGGCGGTGGTGCATGACACCTTCCGGCCGATTCCTGGAC
>JBEDHJ010000037.1:0-4328 GCA_041174205.1 Cyanobacteriota bacterium
CGGCTCTGCTCGCTGCGGGGCTGGCGCAGGCTTCAGGCGGTGCCGCCTGCGTGGCTCCGCAGCTGCTCTGGCGCAGCCGCCCCTGCCTGGGCCAACACCACCTCGGGCGCACCATGCGGGCGCGCAATCTCGAGGGCGCATTCGCCGCCTTGCCGGCGCTGGCCTCCGCGGGCCGTCCGGTGTGGCTGGTGGACGACATCCTCACCACCGGCTCCACGGCGCTGGCTGCGGCCCAGGCGCTTCAAGACGCGGGCCATGCGGTGCAGGGATTGCTCAGCCTGGCCCGCACCCGCTGGAGCGGGGGCCGCCGTGATCTAAGATCCCCAGGTCGCCACGGCGACGGGCCGGGATAGCTCAGTTGGTAGAGCAGGCGATTGAAAATCGCCGTGTCCCCAGTTCAAATCTGGGTCCTGGCATTGCAAAACATGAGGTCTTTAAGCCTCATTCATCACCATGCCCCTTCCGTTCCAGGACAAGCCGGGCCAGTTGTTCGATAACGCCGACAGCTTCGCCATGGTGTTCGACGCCGCCTGGCAGCAGTTGATCAGCCAACCCAAAGCCAGTGGCATGAGCGCCGAGGAGAAGAAGCGCACGGCGCTCGAGGCCTGCGCTGATCATCCCTTCAGGCTGAGCAATCCCGCCATGGCGGATCAGGTGGCTGATTTCCGCATCCGTTTGCTCGGTCTCTAACGGGCACCTGGGGCGCGCCCCATAGGATCCGGCCATCCACGCACCCGGCGATGTCCTCCCCCCTCGCTCGTTTGCTGCGCCAGTTGAGCGCCGGTTTCAGCAACCAGCAACAGGCGTTCGACAACCCGCCGCTCTACGCCCACATCCTGGTGAAATTCCGGCCGCTGCCCCAGTTGGAGCCGGGGTCGTTGCTGCTGGATCAGTCCTATGCCATCAACCCTGCGGCCCCATACCGGCTGCGGGTGCTCAAGGCTGAACAGCGCGGCGGTGAGCTCTGGATCACCAATCAGGCGATTCACGATGAACAACGCTTCTGGGGCGCGGTGGATGATGCCGGCAAGCGCGCTCTGATCAGCGCTGCCGATCTCAAACCGCTCGAGGGTTGTGCCTATGTGGTGCGCGAGACCGCGGATGGCTTTATTGGTGAGGTGGAGCCCGGTTGTCGCTGCATGGTGGAGCGCAAGGGAGCGCTCTCTTATCTGGTGAGCAGTTTCGAGCTCAGCGGCCGTGGGATGCGCACCATCGATCGCGGCCACGACCCCGCCACCCATCAGCAGCTTTGGGGATCGTTGGCTGGGCCTTTTGAGTTTGAGCGCACTGATGATTACAGCCACGAGCTCCCCGAGGCCTGGCTGGCGGACTGAAGCGGCCATGGTGAAGCTGTGTGAGGGGTTGGCCCTGCTGCGTTGATTTGGCGAATGCCATCGATAGGTTCGCCGCTGGTTTTTTCCCATGCCATGGCCCTTCCGCTGCTGGCCACCAAGCCCATCACCCAGAACGCCCGGGTGAACAACTTCTGCGTCGGCACCGATGAGGCCCCGCGCACCCAGGTGGATGTGGAGGAGCAGATCGAGCGTGCCTATCGCCAGATCTTCTTCCACGCCTTCAAGGTGGATCGCGAGCCGATGCTCGAGATGCAACTGCGCAACAGCGACATCACCGTGCGTGATTTCGTGCGCGGCCTATTGCTCTCCCGCAAGTTCCGCGAGGGTTTCTATCGCTGCAACAGCAACTACCGGGTGGTGGAGCAAATCGTGGGCCGTGTGTTGGGCCGCGATGTGAACGGAGACCAGGAACGGATCGCCTGGTCGATCGTGATCGCCAATCAGGGCCTCGAAGGGTTTGTGGATGCCCTGCTCACCTCGCCTGAATATCTGGAGAATTTCGGCCTCGACACCGTGCCTTATCAGCGCTCTCGCGTGTTGGCCGGTCATGCCAAACCGCAGTTGCCCTTCAACCAGAAGGCGCCCCGCTACAACGCCTACTGGCGCGAGGCATCGGCCCGCCGCGCACCGGCCAACCCCTTTGGTGGCGGTGGTGCGCAGTTCAGTGGTGGTCAGATGTCAGCGGCCTGGGTGGGCGGTCAGCCGCCCAAGCTGGCGCAGACCATCTGGCTGGCGGTGGCCGCTCTGGGCGGTCTCGAGCTGGTTCGGGTTGTGCTCAGCTCTGCCGCCGCCATGCTCAGCACCGGTGGTGCTGGTTAAGCGCTCAGCTCGTCCATAAACGGCTGTTCCTCTTCCTCCGGGAAGGGGTTCAGCTCCAGCTCAGGCTCCGAGACATCCTCGGAGCTCTGGCGTTGGGGCAGAGGGTGCACGCTGGCCTGGGGACGACCCCGCAGAGTGGTCTCTTCCCCGAGCAACTCTTCCAGCCGGGCGATGCGGTCCTCGGTGACCGTGAGCATCTCGATGGCCGCCTCACCGGCATCCGCGCTGCCGTGCTCCTGAAGCGCCCCCAGTTGTGCCTCGAGCGCTCCCAGGCGCTCCTCCAATTCCAGCAGTCTGAGGGTGAGTGTTTCCCCCACCAGGCTCAGGGCCTGCAACTGCTCGCTGAGCCGCTGCTGCACTGCGACAGCGGGGCTGCCTGTAACAGATCCAGGGGCAGAGGATGCGTTCGCAGACATGCCTGTGGCCAAAGGGATTTGGGCGGATGGTACCGGCGTTGCAGCCAGGCGCCAGGCCCAGCTTTTGTAACGTTTCTGAAAGGGGCCGGATCAAGTGAATCGGCACCCATAGGATCCGGCTCTGGCACCAACTGCGCTGGTTGCCGTCCGGCGCGTCTTCTTCTCCGGCACGCCTTCAAAGCAAGCCTCCCAAGCCCGCTCCCCCTAGCCCCATGACCCTCGCCAACGCTGCCTACCTGGGCATCGAGCGTTACGCCAACAACCGTGTCAACGAAAACTGGATGACCGGTTCGGCGGACGACAAGGCCGCCCTGATTCGTGCTGTCTACCTGCAGGTGCTCGGCAATCAGTACGTGATGGCCAGCGAGCGGCTGGAGGGCCCTGAGTCGCTGTTCAAGCGCGGCTATCTGAGCGTGCGTGAGTTTGTGCGCCAGGTGGCGAAGAGCGGTCTGTATCGCAAGAAGTTCTTCGAGAGCACCAACCCCTACCGCTTCATCGAGCTCAACTTCAAGCACCTGCTCGGCCGCGCTCCCCAGAACAAAGCGGAGATGCTGCACCACTTCACGATCCTGCAGGAGCAGGGCTTCGACGCCGAGATCGATTCCTATCTCGACAGCGCTGAGTATCAAGAGCGCTTTGGTGAGGAGGGTGTGCCCTACCTGCACGGCTGGAACTACTCCGCCGGCCAGCAGGGTCTGCAGTTCTCCTACATGCTGCAGCTGGTGCGTGGCACCGCCGCCTCGATCAAGGGCGACATCACCAAGAACCAGTCGCGCCTCAACCCCTCTGTGCACGCCGAGATGCCCGTGCCGGTGGTGAGCCCCATGGCCAAGGGCAATGTGTTCCGCAAGGTGGGCACCGATGGGGTCACCCGCCAGGGCGTGGGTTCCGGCGAAGAGGGCCGCACCTTCCGTGTGGAAATCACCGGTTTCAACAACTACCGCCTGCACAAGCGCAGCAACCGCGTGCGCTTTATCCCCTTCAACAAACTGCTGGAGTACCAGCAGCAGATCCACCGCGAAGGCGGTCGGATCGCCAGCATCACCCCGGTCAACTGACCGGATCCCTTCGCTCCCTGTTACCCCCCGTAGCTCCGATGAAGGTTTCTGCAGGCAACCGCGGCACCAGCTTCAGCAATGACCGCCAGGTGTCGTTCACGGTCACTGGTCTGGCCAACAACGACTACTCCCGCACCGCTGATGTGGTGATGAACGTTCCGTTCACCCGCATGAACGAAACCATGCGCCTCGTCCAGCGCATGGGCGGCAAGATCACCGCCGTGAATGTGACCGGCGGCATCGACGCTGAATGATCACCGCCCTGGCGTGATCGCGTCCACACTGGTCTTGTGACCAGAGCCCCCTCCAGCGAGGGGGCTTTTTTTGTGCCTGGAGGTGGCTGGCCGCAGGACCGCTGTCTCCTGGGCGACAAAGCAGGCGTGTAACGGCGCAGCGCCCGGGCTTTCAGCCCGCTTTTCATCGGCGAAAACGTTTGCGCGGCAACGGTTTTGCCTTTGTGAATGACCGTTTGTTAAGTGCTGCTGATGAGAGTGATCAGCTTGTCCAACAATGGCTGGGCCAAGCGGTGAGGCGGTCAACGGCCTGCCCTCGGTTTGGCCCCCTCATCCCCCCTCCCCGACTCACGTCGAGAACAGGAGCTCCTCAATGTTCGACGCCTTCACCAAGGTCGTTGCCCAGGCTGATGCCCGCGGCGAATTCCTGAACGCTGGTCAGATCGA
>JBEDHJ010000038.1:0-11406 GCA_041174205.1 Cyanobacteriota bacterium
ACAGCCTGCGGCTACTAGCGGAGCTGGATGCACCGATCACGCTGCTCAGCCGCTGGCCGCAGCACCTGGAGCAGGCCCAGGCACTGGCGCTACCGCAGCTGGAGGCCATGGCAGAACCCCCGCCCTGGGAGGGTCCCTTGCTGGCGTTGCATCGCTTGATGGAGCGACATCCCGGTAAACGGCTGCTGCTCTGCCCGGTGGATATGCCTGGGTTGAACCGGGCGGCACTCCAGAACCTGCTCGCAGCCAGCGCTGAGGCCCCCACCTCCATCCTTTTGGCCCAAGGTGGCGGCCGCTGCCAACCGCTGTTGGGGATCTATCCAGCTGAGAACCAGCGGCGTCAATCGCTGGCGGCTGCGATCGAGGCGGGCGAACGGCGGCTGCAATCCTGGCTGGCCCATCAAGCCTGCGTGCTGGCGCCCTTGCCCGAAGCGGTGATCCGCAACGTGAACAGCCCCAGCGAGTTCTGACCCAGACTGGAGGCCGCTGCCAAGCCGGCCGTCGCCCACCCCCGCGATCTGCATCAGCGCCCCCTCGGCGTGCTGCGCCTGTCGCTCACGGCCCGCTGCAACCTGGCTTGCCCCTACTGCCGCCCGGATGGCGAGGAACCACCAGGGCTGCTGACCCTGGAGCAACGGCTAGCGGTGATTGCAGCCAGCGTGGCCCTGGGGGTGAGCAGCCTGCGGCTCACGGGCGGCGAACCGCTGCTGCATCCCCAGCTCGACGGCTTGCTGGCGGCCGTGCAACCACTGCGCAACCAGGGGCTGCGGGAGATTGCCCTCACCAGCAACGGGCTGTTGCTGTCAGCTGAGCGGGCCCAGCGGTTGCGCCAAGCGGGCCTGGATCGACTCACCCTCAGCCTGGATGGCACCACAGCCGCGAGCGTCGCTCAGATGGCGGGGCTTCCCGATGAAGCCGCTGGCGCGAGGGCGCTGGCGCAAGTGCTGCGCGCCTTTGAGCACGCCCAAAGGGCCGGCTTCGATCCGGCGAAGGGCGAGCTGAAACTCAACGCCGTCATTCAGCGGGGCCGAAACGACGAGCAGGTGCTGCCCCTGGCCCAGCTCTGCCGTGAGCGGGGTCTGGAGCTGCGCCTGATCGAATACATGGATGTGGGCAACCGCAACGGCTGGGAGCCCGCTGATGTGGTGACGGCCGCTGAGATGGTGCGGGCGATCAGCGAGCGCTGGCCGCTCGAACCCTTGGGGCGCGCGGGACACAGCACCGCCAACCGCTGGCACTACCGCGATGGCCAGGGGTCCGTGGCGATGGTGGCGTCGGTAAGCCAGCCCTTCTGCGGGGATTGCAATCGCCTGCGGGTCACCGCCGATGGCATCGCCTACACCTGCTTGTTTGCAGCCCCGGGGAGTGGGGTGGATCTCAAGCCATCGCTCGCGGTAAGCCGCGATCCAGGGGAGCTGCAGGCCGCGCTGCGCCAGCTGTGGCAGCAACGGAGCGACCGCTACAGCGAAGAGCGATCCACCGCCGCTGAACAGCCTGGCGCCCACGCGGAGATGGCTTACCTAGGGGGCTAGCTCCTGGCGCTCAGAGCCCGAGCAATTTCCACGACGCCAGCAGCAGCACAGCGGCCAGGGCACGGCGAATCCAGGCCACCGGCCAATGGCGACTCCCCAAGCGAGACCCGAGGCCACCGGCCAGCACCACCACCCCCAGCCAGAGCAACAACTCCGGCCTGTCGAAGCCACCTGCCGGCCACGCACCCGCCCAGGCCAAACCCGCCAGCCCTGCGATCGAGTTGAACAGGATGAACAGCACCGACACCGCCGCCGCCTGACGGGTGGTGCACCAACGACAAAACAACAGCAGTGGCGTGAGGAACACGCCACCGCCGGTGCCCGTCAGGCCGGCCAGCAGCCCCAAACCACCGCCGGCCGCCAAAAGCAGGCCCGGGCTTGGTTCCTGAAGCGCTGGGGGATCTTCCAGGCGGCGGCCAAGCCGCCAGGCCGACAGCAGCAAGACAACTCCGACGAGTCGGCGAAACCAGAGCGCCGGCAGAGCCAGCCAGCCGCCCAGAAAGGCCGCCGGAATCGACAGCACATACACCGGCCAGAGGCGCCGCCAGGGCAGATGTCCCGCCCGCAGGAAGTTCCAGCAGCCCACGCCGGCCACCAGCGTGTTGAGCAGCAGGGCCAGCGGTTTGATCTGCTCGGCCGGCAAGCCCGCCAGCGCGAGCACAGCGATGTAGCCCGAGGCTCCGCCGTGCCCCACGCAGGCATACAAAAAAGCCACCAACGCCAGGGCCGCTGCGAGCACAGCGCTCGTCACAACCAATGGCGTGGATAGGGCAGTGCCGCAGGCACCCAGCGGCTGAAACCCCAGGCCAGCAAAACCAGCAGCAGCGAACCGCTGAACACCGGAAACAGCAAGAAGGCCCAGGGCACCTTCAGGTACACCGCCAAAAACGCCATGCCTCCTGCCGGGGGATGCAAGCAGCGCAGCTGCTGGCCCAACAGGATCGTGAGCCCCACCGCCAGGGCGAGCACCGCAGGCCCCTGACCAAAGCTGCTCGCCAGGCTCACCCCCACCAGGCCGCCGATCAGATTGCCCAGCACGATGTTGCGGGGCTGGGCCAGGGGGCTTGCGGGATAGCCAAACAGCAGCACGCAGGAGGCACCCAACGGCGCCACGATCAAGACATGGCCGCTCCAGAGGGACAGCAGACCGAGCAACAACACCGCACACAAAGCGGCGAGAGAGGTGACCCCGATCTGGCTGCGTTGAAACCGCGGCTGATAGCGCCGGCCCCGCCGCCGCTCGCGCCGAGCCGCCAGATGCAGGCGCCGCAGAGCACTCATCCGGCCGGCTCCGTGAGCCGCGGCAGCAATTGCACCAAGTTGCAGGGGCGCGTTGCCCCATTGAGCTGGGCCGAAATCAGGCGATCCCAGGCGGTTTCCACCGCATCCAGCGAACCGGGCAGCACAAAAATCACCGTGCCATTGGCCACGCCAGCCAAGCAGCGGCTCTGCAGCGTGCTTGTACCAATCGTTTCAAAGGAGAGAACTCGGAAGAGTTCGCCAAAACCCTCGATCGTTTTGTCGAGCAACGGCGCCACCGCCTCGGGAGTGCCATCCCGCCCGGTGAGGCCGGTGCCACCACTGCTGATCACCACCTGGACGGCGGGGTCGGCAATCCAGCGGCTCAGCTCGGCACGGATCTGATAACGGTTATCAGGCACGAGGCGTCGGTCCTGCAGCCGATGTCCATCCGCCTGCAGCCGTTGCTGCAGGGCATCACCCGAGCGGTCATCCGCCAGGGTGCGGGTGTCGGAAACCGTGAGCAGGGCGATAGCGAGGCTCAAGACGCGGCGAACAACGCAAGAGCCATCGTGGCAAGGTGCCGGCCAAAGCTCTGGTTAGCGTTGCTGTCATGGGTGAGCCGCCGGCCAACGGGATCCGCATCCGCTTGTTCGCCGGGCTCAGGGAGCAGGCCGGTTGGGCCGAGCAGCAGTGGCCCTTGAACGCAGCTTCGGAGCCACCGCTCACACCACAACAACTCTGGGAGGCCCTGCAGCTGCCGGGCCCACTCAGCAGCGTTCGGATCGCCATCAACCAACAGTTCAGCCGGGCCGATGCTCCGCTGAATCCAGGAGATGAGCTGGCCTTCCTGCCTCCGATCAGCGGTGGCTGAGGCAGACACCATGCGGCTGCGCATCGCCCTGCATAACGAGGCGTTTGAGCCGCTGGATGACCTGGCGCGCTGGCACGCCGAACTGCAAGCGCAAAGCCATCCCCGCAGCGCCGCCGAGAGTCTGTTCATTGGCCGGGTACGCGGCGAAACGGCCGATGGCAGCGCCCTCGCGGCCCTGGAGCTGGAGCACTACCCCGGCATGACCGAACGCCAGCTGGAGCAACTGGCTCAGGATTGCGGAACGCGCCATGGGGTGCGCAGCTGCTTGATTCAGCACCGCATCGGTCGCGTGCTCCCCGGCGAAGCAATCGTCCTAGTGGCCATCGGCGCCGATCGCCGTGGCCCCGCCCAACGCTGCTGCCAGGAGCTGCTCGAAGCGCTCAAGCACGACGCACCGTTCTGGAAGAAGGAATGGCACCGCGATGGCAGCAGCAGCTGGATCACGGGCAACACGCCGTTTTGAACGCCTAAAGCTCCTGTGAACCTTGAGGAAGCAGTTGCGCTTGCACAGCCAGCACCAACGCTTCCGCCTTGCCATTCCAGACGAGACGATCGAGGTTCTGCAGATCGGGTTGTTCGTCGTAGCGGATCTGTACTGCGAAATCGGTCAAGCGGGCGAGATCCCGGTAGGGAGTGATGTCGATCTGAATGCGCTCCAGCAACTTGCTGAACCTGAAAACCCCAGACCGCCTCATGAAACACGCTGATATCCACCATTCCTTTGGCCGCCTGCAGATCACGGCGGGCAATGGAAAGCATGGCCAGGGCATCAGCCTCAGCCATCGAGCCGCAATCCCTCCAGGTAGGCCCGATGAACAACGTTGCTGCAGAGCCCTCGCCGCTGCTCCACCTGTGACTGAGAGAACAGCAACAGGTCCACTGGGCAGCTGGGTTGACTGAGGCGCCAGCGGAGGCGATCCAGAACGGCCCAGCGGTCGTGATGGGCAAGCCATTGATCACTCACGGTGATCAACAGATCCACATCGGAATCAGGCCGGGCCTCTCCGCGGGCTCTGGAACCAAACAACCGCACTTCTGCTCCAGGAATTTCCTGGCAGATCTCTGCAGCCATCTGACGCAGCTGAGGATTCGTGATGGCAGCAGTGGGAGTGATCGTCAAGGCTCTGCCTCCGTGAAAGAACGATAGGAAAGCTGCAAGCCCTAGAGCACCGGCAACCGCAACAGCTGCGCCCACAACTCTGTGCCGGCCTCCAGGGACCCCAGCTCCGCCGGAATCTCCAGCAGCAGATCGGCTCCCTGCAGGGAGCCAATGCGCGAGGACGCCTGGGTTCCCTCCACCCGTGCCCATAAACCACCATCGGCCGCCACCACTAGCCGCGCCCGCGCCAATTCAGGCCGGCCAGCACCACGGCGCAGCGCTGCCTCCATCCGCACCTTCAGCCGCGGCAACAGCTCAATCTCAGCCCCCTCCAGCTGCTGCAAGGCCGGCCAGAGCAGCTGCAGCGCCGTGATCGCCGCCGCCACCGGATTGCCGGGCAACCCAAAAAACGGCACCCCCGCCACCTCACCCCAGGCAAACGGCCGCCCTGGCTTCAGGAAGAGCTTCCAGAAGCGCACCTGCCCCAGCTCCTCCACCAGCGGGCGAATCCAATCACTATCGCCGGCCGACACACCGCCGGTGCTCACCACGACATCACAACCCGCGGCCAACTCCTGAAGGGCTGCGCGCAGCGGCTCCGGCTGATCCACCGCCACCCGCTGCTGCGCCACCGCAAACCCCAACCGTTGCAACAGAGCGCTGAGCAGAGCCGAATTGCTCTCCCAGATCTGCCCCGGGCCCCGCTCCTGCCCTGGGGGTAGCAACTCATCACCGCTGATTAACAGGCCAATCCGAGGCCGCCGCATCACCACCAACTCCCGCAGGCCGCAACTCGCCAGGCGCCCCAGCTCCGCCACCCCCAACCGCTGGCCTGCAGCCACGAGCTCCTGGCCTGGCGCAGCCTCCTCCTCGGGGTGGCGAATCCATGGATTGGGCCCGCAGGCCTGCAACAGCTCCAACTGATCGCCGTCCACGGCCATTAGCTCCTGGGGCAACACCCGCCCACTGCCTTCCGGAACCACAGCACCCGTGAGAATCCGCACCGCCTGGCCCTGAGCCAGCGCTGCGCCGTAGGGCGCACCGGCCGCCGAAACTCCCACCAGGCGCCAGCAGTCCCCAGGCTGCGGCTGGGTGCCTCCCGCAATGGCGTAGCCATCCATGATCGAAGCGCGGAAACCGGGCACGGCTGCCGGCGCCAACACGGGCGTGGCGGTGGTGCGTCCCAGGGCCTGCGCCAACGGCACGGATTCCGACAGCCCAAGCGGCTGCAGAGCCCCGAGGATCTGAGCCCGAGCCTGCTCCAAAGGCAGCCCTTCGCGACCGTAGGGCTCAGTCATCGCGCTGCCAGTCGCCATGGCGGCCGCCGCTTTTGCTCAGCAAGCGCACACCGGTGATCGTCATCGCCGGGTCGGCGGATTTGAGCATGTCGTAGAGGGTGAGCAACCCCACCTGCACGGCGGTGAGCGCCTCCATCTCCACCCCGGTGCTGCCGGTGGTGCGAGCAGTGGCTTGCAACCGCAAGCCAGCGCCATCAGGGCTTGGCTCAATCGCCACGTCCACGCCGCTGAGCGCAATCGGATGGCACAAGGGAATCAACTCCCAGGTGCGCTTGGCGGCCTGAATCGCGGCCACCCGCGCCACCGCCAATACATCCCCTTTAGGAGCCCTGCCCTCCATCACCAACGCCAACACCTCCGGACGCATCTGAATCACCCCCTCAGCCCGCGCTTCTCGTCGGGTGGCCGGCCGCTCACCCACCTCCACCATGTGCACGTCACCTCGGGCGTTGAGATGAGTCAGCGAGGACGGTGACGACTCCGAGCTCATAACCACAACCCCGCGGCAACACAAAACCGAAATGATTCTGCTGCTCCTGGCCCTCACGCCACAGCAGCTCTACCTTTTCAACCTCATTGCTGGTGAACGTGATGCTCGTCAAAAGCGGCACTGGCTCCTTTTCGATGGTGGGCGGCTTGGTGTTGAGCGCTCCTCAACAGCACAGCCATCACCACCCTCAACCCAACCCACTGGCGGCCCTAGTGCAGCACCTGTTGGGCCGTCAGAAATAGGCCCACGCCGCCCCGTGGGATGGTGAGCCCAATGCCGGGCCCATCCCCATGCGCTGGAGCCGCCCCTCCACCTCCCTCTGCGCTTTCGTCACCCTGCTGAACGATCGGCTGGGGGAGAGCATCGTGTTTCCGCTGCTTCCCTTTCTGCTGGCCAGTTTCAGCAGCAATGGGCGCATTCTCGGATTGCTTGCGGGCAGCTACGCCCTGGCGCAGTTCGCCTTCACGCCGCTGATCGGCGCCCTTAGCGATCGCTTCGGGCGCCGCCCAGTGATCGCCGGCTGCGTGGCTGGATCCGTGCTGGGCCTCGGGCTGTTCGCCATCACCCTCTCGGTGAACTGGACCGCCGGCAGCCTCATCCCCCTGGCGCTGCTCTTCGCCGGACGGCTGATTGATGGCGTGAGTGGGGGCACCGCCGCCACCGCAGGGGCCGTGCTCGCCGACATCTCCACCCCGGAAAATCGAGCCAAGGCGTTCGGCCTGATCGGTGTGGCCTTCGGCCTGGGCTTCATCCTTGGCCCCGCCTTCGGCGGGGTGTTGGCCGGCTTCAGCGTCACCCTGCCGGTGTGGGTGGCCACCGGTTTTGCGGTGATGAACCTGGCGTTGGTGCTCACGGTGCTGCCGGAGACCCATCCGCCTGAGGCCCGGCGCGCCATGCCGCGCAAACGGGATCTCAATCCCCTCAGTGCCCTCAAACGGGTGTTTACCAACCCTGAAGTGCGGCGACTGTGCGTGGCCTTTTTCCTGTTCTTTATGGCCTTCAACGGCTTCACCGCCGTGCTGGTGCTCTATTTCAAGCAGGCCTTCAACTGGGGGCCGGGCTTAGCCACCACCGCTTTCCTGGTGGTGGGTGTGGTGGCCACGGTCGTGCAGGGCGGATTGATCGGCCCACTGGTGGCGCGCTTTGGCGAATGGCGCCTCACCCTCGCCGGCCTGGGTTTTGTGATCGCTGGATGCCTGCTGATTCCCCTGGCCAATGCCGCCAATGCCGCCGGGGTGGTGTTCACGGCCGTGGCGATCCTGGCCCTGGGCACCGGACTGGTGACGCCATCGCTGCGGGCGCTGGTGTCACGCCGACTGGGGGATGGCGGCCAGGGTGCAGCCCTTGGCAGCCTCCAAGGCCTGCAAAGTCTGGGCAGCTTCCTTGGACCGCCCCTGGCCGGCCTCAGCTACGACATGCTCGGCCAACGGAGCCCGTTCTGGCTGGGCATCGCTCTTTTGGTAGGCGTGATTGCCCTAGTGGCTGGTGGCGTGCCGTCAAGTGCTCAGAACACGCAAAACAGCACAACCTGATTGCTAGTTTGAGCGCAGAGGAAAAGAGTGATGAATGCCTGAACCCACGCTCGCCCCGGAGCTCTACATCAACCGGGAGCTGAGCTGGGTTGCCTTCAACCAACGGGTGTTGGCCCAGGCGCTGAGCGAACACACGCCCCTGCTGGAGCAGGCCAAATTCAGCGCCATTTTCAGCAACAACCTCGACGAATTCTTCATGGTTCGCGTGGCTTCACTGAAGTCACAGGTGGAGGCCGGTGTTCAGACCCTCAGCGACGATGGCCTCACCCCAAGCCAACAGCTGGCCAAGGTGCGCGAGGCGCTGGCGCCGCTACTGAGCCAGCAACAAGCCCACTACCGGCACTACCTCAAACATCAACTCGCTGAAGTTGGCGTTCACCTGATCGACTACGCCAAGCTCAACAAGAAGCAGAAGCAGTGGATCAACACCTACTTCCAAAACGCCATCTTTCCGGTACTCACCCCGCTGGCGGTGGATCCGGCGCACCCGTTCCCCTTCATTAGCAACCTCAGCCTCAACATTGCGGCCCTGATCCGCGACCCCGAATCCGGACACCAGCAGTTCGCGCGGGTGAAGGTGCCGCAGAAGAATCTGCCGCGCTTCGTGGAGCTGCCGGTTGAACTGAGCGATCACGAACCCAAACCCGTCTACACCGCCGTGCCGCTGGAGCAGGTGGTGGCGTTCAACCTGCAGCTGCTCTTCCCCGGCATGCGCGTGGAAGGGCACTACTTCTTCCGCGTCACCCGCGACGCCGACCTGGAGCTGCGCGACCTCGAGGCCGACGATCTGATGGAGGCGCTGCAGCAGGGCCTGCGCAAGCGCCGCATGGGCGGTGAGGTGGTGCGCCTGGAGGTGGCCGATGAGATGCCGCAAGAGGTGGTGGATCTGCTGCTGGAGGGCACCGGCGTGGAACCCGCCGACCTCTACCGCATCAACGGACCGCTGGGTCTCGACGACCTGATGAGCCTGATGGCCGTGCCCTTGCCGCAGCTGAAGGACAAGCCCCATCGCGGCCGCACCGCCGCCGTCTTGGCCCGCACCCAGAAAAGCCTGCTGGAAGACGGCTCGATCAAGGCCGAGGAATTTGAAAGCATCTTCTCGGTGTTGCGCCGGGGCGATGTGCTGCTGCAGCACCCCTTCGATCTGTTCTCCACCTCCGTCGAGGAATTCATCAATCAAGCCGCCGACGACCCCTCGGTGCTGGCCATCAAGATGACCCTCTACCGGGTGTCGAAGGATTCGCCGATCATCGCGGCCCTGATCCGCGCTGCCGAAAACGGCAAACAGGTGATGGCGCTGGTGGAGCTCAAGGCCCGCTTCGATGAAGACAACAACATCCAGTGGGCCCGGCAACTGGAGCGCTCCGGCGTTCACGTGGTGTATGGGGTGATCGGGCTGAAAACCCACACCAAGATCACCCTGGTGGTGCGCAAGGAGAAGGAGAAGCTGCGCAGCTACTGCCACATCGCAACCGGCAACTACAACTCGCGCACATCCACCCTCTACACCGACCTCGGACTGCTCTCAGCGCGGCCGGACCTGGGGCAGGACCTGGCCGAGCTGTTCAATTACCTCACCGGCTTCTCGAAACAACAGGAATTCCGGCGGCTGCTGGTGGCACCGGTGACCCTGCGGCGCCGCATGCAGGAGCTGATCGAGCGAGAAACGGAGCACGCCCGGGCCGGACGGCCCGCCGCCATCAAGGCCAAGATGAACGCCTTGGTGGATCCAGCCATCATCGCCAGGCTGTATGTGGCCTCCCAGGCCGGCGTGCAGATCGACCTGGTGGTGCGCGGCATGTGCAGCCTGCGTCCAGGCGTTGAGGGGTTCAGCGACAACATCAGGGTTTCCAGCGTGATCGGTCGCTTTCTGGAGCACTCACGCCTCTTCTGGTTCGCCAATGGCGGCGCTACGGAGAGCTACATCGGCAGCGCTGACTGGATGGGACGCAACCTCGATCGACGCGTGGAAGCGGTGGTGCCGATGGAAGATCCCAAGCTGCACGCACTGCTGGAACGGCTGATCAACGCCTACCTGGCCGACAACTGCACCGCCTGGGACATGCAACCCGACGGCAGCTTCGTGCGACGCATCCCAGACGACGAAAGCTTTGCTGTTCAAGCGAGCCTGATCGATGGCTGGCGGCGTGGTCTGCCAACAACGAACGACTAGCTGTAAGCGCCGATACAAACAGGAAGAAATTCCAACGGAAATGCTGCAGCAAGTCTTCCGATTCGCTGCGATCTCGAGTGAGTGAAAGTGCTACATTCCGGCCAAATCAATTTGAGGTCGGAGCGGAGAGCATCTCTCCACACTCCTCAACACCTCGAATCCACTCCTCACACCAGTCCAACGCCGCTGGATTCCGCACCATGGACACCACCAACGCTGCTGCTTCCGGTGCGTCGAGCAACAGTTCAACCCCTCGACATGGGGCATCACGGCAGGGAGGTCGCCTCAGTGCCGACTCCATCGGCTGGTATCTGAGCAACATTGGCCGCGTGCCGCTGCTCACCGCGGCTGAGGAGATCGAGCTGGCCCATCACGTGCAGCTGATGAAACGGTTGCAGGAGATCCCCAGCGACCAGCTCACCGCGCGCCAGCGCCACCAGATCCGCATGGGCACCCGCGCCCGCGACCGGATGATGGCCGCCAATCTGCGCCTGGTGGTGAGCGTGGCCAAGAAGTATCAAAACCAGGGCCTCGAACTACTGGATCTGGTGCAAGAAGGTGCCATCGGCCTGGAGCGCGCCGTGGACAAGTTCGATCCAGCCATGGGCTACAAGTTTTCGACCTATGCCTATTGGTGGATCCGTCAGGGCATGACCCGCGCCATCGACAACAGCGCCCGCACGATCCGCCTGCCCATCCACGTGAGCGAAAAGCTCTCAAAGATGCGTCGTGTGACGCGCGAACTCTCCCATCGCTTCGGCCGCCAGCCCAATCGGCTCGAACTGGCCCATGCGATGGGCATGACCCCCGATGAACTCGAAGACCTGATCTCCCAGAGCGCCCCCTGCGCCTCCCTCGACGCCCATGCCCGTGGCGACGACGATCGCAGCACCCTCGGTGAACTGATCGCTGATCCCAACAGCAACGAGTCGATGGACTCGATGGATCGCAGCCTCCAGAAAGAACACCTCGGCACCTGGCTGGCGCAGCTGAATGAGCGCGAGCGGCGCATCATCGAGCTGCGCTTCGGCCTGGAAGGCAATGAGCCACTCACCCTCGCGGAGATCGGCCGCCAGATCAACGTTTCCAGGGAGCGTGTGCGTCAGCTGGAGGCCAAGGCGATCCTCAAGCTGCGCCTGATGACCAATTATCAGCAGGCTGCCTGAGCC